>NZ_JBHVYK010000119.1:2793-21380 GCF_042880855.1 Streptomyces sp. NPDC058291 | reverse complement strand
CCGCCGCGGCCGGCCCGCGCGCCGGGCGTGCCGCCCGCCGCCGGGCACGCGCCGCGGGCCGCGTCCGCCGTCGCCGCCTGGCTCGACGAGGAGCGTCCGGTGGCCCGGCCGGGGATCTGGCGGTTCGGCCACCGGCTGCCGAAGCCGCCCCGGACGGCCGAGCGGCTCGCACCGGTGACGGTCGTCGGGATGCTGGTCCCGCTGGCGGTCGCGCTGATCCTGTGGTCGCTGTGGCGGCGGGGCGCCCTGCCCTACCAGTTCACCCTGCTGCGGCTGTTCACCCCCGGCGACTGGTGGTGGGGCGGCACGATCGCCTCCCCGAAGACCATGGACGGCGCCGAGGCGCGGGTGGTCTACGACGGCGTCTTCTTCGCCGTCCTGCTGTACGCCATGGGCCGGCTGGGCAGCTGGCCGCACGTCGTGCGGCACTTCGTGGGGCGTCGGCCGCAGCCCGCGCGGGCCCTGATCGCCCTGCTCGGCGCCCTTGCCGCGCTGAGCTTCGTCTTCCCCGGCGCGTTCGGCGTCGGCTGGGACGCGCTGCCGGTCGTCGACCCGCTGTTCTCGCTCATCGTGCTGATCGCCGGCGGCTACGAGCTGTTCGCCTCCCCGCTGTTCACGAACACGCTGTACGCCGTCGTCACGCTGCTGGTCGTGTGGCCGTTCGCGCGGGTCGGGGGCTGGCTGCCGCTCGCGAGGGAACGGCTCGCCGCCCGGCAGGCCGGACCCGGCCACGGCGCGCCCGCGGCCGCGGCCGAGCGGCCCCGGTCGCAGTGGCCCGAGCTGCGCGACGCCGGGCAGTACGACGCGGCCGACCTGCTCACCGGCGAGGTCACCGCCGGCCGGATGAACGACGTGGACTGCGTGCGGGTGCGGCAGGCGTGGAGCGCGGGGATCGGGGACTTCCGGGAGACCGTGCTGCGCCAGGGCGGGGCGGCCTGGACCCACCCCTCCGGCGACCGCGACCTGCCCCGGCGCACGGCCCGCCATGACCTGCTCGCCGGGCAGGTGCGCATCGGCCGCTGGGTGGCCGCCGAACGCGCCCCGCTCGTCTACCACGACGCGGGCGCCGCGCTCGGCCCGGACCTGCTGGGCACCTCGCTGCTGGCGGTCGGGCCGTCCGGCTCGGGCAAGACGCGCACGCTGATCGAGCCGCTGACCGAGGCGCTGGCCCTGCAAGCGCTCACCGGGACGTGCGCCGTGGTCGCGGTGTCCTCGCCCGGCGGCGGCCCGCTCGGCTCCGACTCCGCCTTCGACGTGATCGTCCGGATCGGCGACCCCTCGTCCGTGCACGACCTGGACCCGTACGCGGGCTGCGAGGACCCGGACGAGGCGGCCGACATCCTCGCCGAGGCCCTGGTCGGCGACCTCGACGCGGTGAGCTGCCGGAGCGCGGCCACGGCGCTGGCCCAGCTGCTCGGCCCCTTCCGGGCCGCGCACGGCCGCTTCCCCGCCCTCGCCGAGCTGCGCGAACTGCTGGAGGGCGAGCCCGGCGCGCTGTCCGCGCTGCGCGAGGCGGTGGCCGGGGACGAGGTGATGCGGCGCGAGCTGCAGGCGCGCGCACGGCAGACGGGTGCGCCGGGCGACGCGGGCCGGGCCCTCGCCGACCGGCTGGCCCTGCTGAGCCGGCCGGCGTTCGCGGGATTCTTCGGCACGGGCGGGGACGCCCACCGCGCGTTCTCGCTGCGCGCCGTCGCCCACCACCCGCTCCGGGTCCGCATCGACCTGCCCGAACGCGGCCACGAGGAGGCCGCGCGGCTGATCACCCGGCTGGTCCTCGCGCAGTTCCACACCGTGGTACGGGAGCGCCACGACCACTTCGCCTGTCTGGTCCTGGACGACGCCACGGGTGCGGTCACCGACGGGTCGGTGCGCCGGCTGCAGCGGCTGCGCTCGCAGAACGCGGGCGTGGTGCTGGCCCTGCGCAGCGTCGGCGACGTCCCCGAGGCACTGCACGGGCCGCTGTACGGGGCCGTCGGCTGCCGGATGGCGTTCTGCGGGATCACCACCTGGGACGGCGGCAGGTTCGCGCAGACCTGGGGCACCGAGTGGGTGGAGACCACGGAGGTCGCCCAGCACACCGTGTTCGCAGACCAGCCGATGACCCGCGCCATCCACGCCCTGCGCAAGCTGGTGACCGGCAAGGCGGTCACCACCGACGCGGTGACCGTGCGCCAGGTCGAGCGGGAGCGGTGGTCGGCGTCCCAGCTGGCGCACGAGGTCCCGCCCGGACACGCGGTGCTGTCCCTGACAAGCGTGCACGGCGAGCACACACCGCCGCTGCTGGTGGATCTACGGGGCTGACGAGGCGTCCCGCAGGACCTTACGGTGAGGCAGAATCGGCACAGGCCCTTCATACGAAGCGGCCAAAAGATCACATCGCCGTTCGATCGCCTCCACGACCTGAAGGCCCCATGCCTCCCACCCTCGCCTCGCTCGTCCACCACTCCGCGCTGAAGCTGACCGTGCGCGCGGGCGAGGGCCGTCTGGACGTGCCGGTGCGCTGGGCGCACGTCAGCGAGCTCGCGGACCCCGTGCCCTACATGGAGGGCGGGGAGCTGCTGCTGATCACCGCGCTCAAGCTGGACGCCGAGGACCCGGAGGCCATGCGGCGCTATGTGCGGCGGCTGGCCAAGGCGGGGGTGGTCGGGCTCGGCTTCGCCGTCGGCGTCACCTACGAGGAGATCCCGAAGGCGCTGGTCGACGCGGCCGAGGAGGAGGGCCTGCCGCTGCTGGAGGTGCCGCGCCGCACCCCGTTCCTCGCCATCAGCAAGGCGGTGTCGGCGGCGATCGCGGCCGACCAGTACCGGGCGGTGACGGCGGGGTTCGCGGCCCAGCGGGAGCTGACCGGGCAGGCCCTGACCGCGGGCCCCGAAGGACTGCTCGGCGCGCTCGCCGCCCAGGTGAACGGGTGGGCCGCCCTGTACGACGCCTCGGGCGCGGTGGTGGCGGCCGCGCCCGAGTGGGCGGGCCGGCGGGCCGCGCGGCTGACCGCCGAGGTGGAGCGGCTGCGGGAGCGGGCGGCCCCGGCCTCGGCGGTGGTCGGGAGCGGCGCGGCGGACCGCGCCGAGCACGACGACCGGATCGAACTGCACTCCCTGGGCACCGGCCGGCGCCCGCGCGCGGCGCTCGCCGTCGGCACCGCGTCGGCCCTCGGGACCGCCGAACGCTACG
The DNA here is from genome assembly GCF_042880855.1 of Streptomyces sp. NPDC058291. Taxonomy (NCBI): domain Bacteria; kingdom Bacillati; phylum Actinomycetota; class Actinomycetes; order Kitasatosporales; family Streptomycetaceae; genus Streptomyces; species Streptomyces sp. NPDC058291. Next base: position 18,209 of record NZ_JBHVYK010000119.1, on the reverse strand, counting down.
CCGTCCATTCGGCCATCGCCCTGCTGACCCTCACCACGGAGCGCTCCCGCTCGCTGCACGCGGCGCAGCAGCGGATCGGCGCGGCGGTGCTGCGCATGCTGCTGGCGAGCGAGCCCGACCATGCCCGGGCGGTCGCCGGGGACCTCTACGGGGATCTGCTCGACGCCCCCTTCCGGGTGATCGTCGCGGAGGCGGCGCCAACCGCGCGCGCGCACGCGGAGGCGTCGGCGCGAGGGCCGGCGACCGCCGTCGAGGGGCCGCACGCGCGCGTGCCGCACGCGGCCCCGCCGGCCGGCGACCCGTTCGGCGCTCTGGTGGAGGCGATCGAGTCGGCGGCCGCCCGGGCCGGCGAGGCCGTGCTGGCGGTGCCCGAGGGCGAGCGGCTGGTGGCGCTGGTCAAGGACGGGGGCGCGGCCGCGGCGGCGTGTGCGCGGTACGCGACGGCGCGGGAGGCCGTGCGGGCGGACGACGGTGTCTCGCCGGGGACCTGCGACGACGACGGGCTGGTCGTGGGGCTGTCGGCGCCGGCCGGGCCGATCGCGGCGGCCACGGCGTACAAGCAGGCGGAACAGGCCCTGTCCGTGGCTCGGCGCCGGGGCCGGTTCTTCGTCGAGCACGAGCAGCTCGCGGCGGGCTCCGTGCTGCCGCTGCTCGCCGACGACGCGGTGAAGGCGTTCGCGGACGGCCTGCTGCGGGCGCTGCACGAACACGACGCGACCGGTCGCGGCGATCTGGTGGCGTCCCTGCGGGCCTGGCTGTCGCGGCACGGCCAGTGGGACGCGGCAGCGGCCGACCTGGGCGTCCACCGCCACACCCTGCGCTACCGCATGCGCCGGGTGGAGGAGATCCTCGGACGCTCCCTGGACGACCCGGACGTCCGCATGGAACTGTGGCTGGCCCTGAAAACGACGTCGGCGGACTGAACTCCGGCAGGCCGCTGCCGCCTGACAGGTTGTTCCGCCGACAGCTGGCCTGGCCGGCCTGCCGCGGCCCGCTGGTCGGCCGCAGGCGCTGAGGAGGCCTCTGGCCCCTGACGACCGGCCGCTCGCGGCCGGCTGCTTCGCCGGCGCGGGGCCGCGAGCGCGTGCCGTCGGTCGGTCGGTCTGTCTGCTGCAGGAGCCGCGTCGGCCGCGCGGGCGGCCGACATGAGCGCGCGGGCGGGCAGCCCCGAAGGGTGTGCCGTGCCTCCCGGTCGGGGGCGCGGCGGCTCGCCCGCACGGTCGGTGACACGACGGTGGAGCCGTCCGGGCGGTCGGGCGGACAGGGCGCGGGAGTCGTCCGGTCGGTCAGTCGGCGCGGGGCCGTCCGGTCGGTCAGTCGGCGGTTCCGTCCGCCAGTCGCGCCGCCGCCTCGTGCATCGCCAGTTCGAGGAGCGCCGGGTCGGTCAGCGTGCCGGTGCCGTCCGGCGGGACCAGCCAGCGCACGCTCCCGGTCGAGCGGCCCGGGTAGGGCACGACGATCCAGGCGCCGGTCCCGGCGGTGCGGATGCCGGTGCCGAGCCAGCGGGCGGCCGTCCCGGGCGACACGAAGAAGCCCATGCGGTCGTTTCCGAAGTCGACGAGCACCGGGCCCGGTCTGCCGAGGATCCGGGTGAGCACGTCGAGGGTGGGACGGCCGAGCTCGCCCGGCAGGATGAGCACGTCCCAGGCCCTGCCGGCGGGCAGCAGCGCCACCCCCAGCGGGTTGCGCTCCCATTCCCAACGGCACGCCCCGGGATCCGGTGCGACGGATGCCAGCCATTCGACGGCCGTTTTCGCCCCAGCCATGAGGAGACCTCCCCTTCACTCGTGAACGCTGTCACGTCACAAGGGAGAGGGAGGTCCCCGGCGGGCATTACGCGGGTTCGGGCGACCCTTTGGAGTGAACGAGGTCCCGCTCAGCCGTCGAGTCACCTCTCGGCGGTCGGGCCGCCTCCCAGTGGTCGGGCCACCTCTCGGCGGTCGGGCCGCCTCCCAGTGGTCGGGTTACCTCTCGGCGGTCGGACCGCCTCCCAGTGGCCGGGCCGCCTCTCAGCCGTCGGGTCACCTCTCAGCCGTCGGTCAGCTGTCGAAGCCCAGGCCCAGGCGATCCATCGTCCTGAGCCACAGGTTGCGCCGCCCGCCGTGCGCGTCGGCCCGGGCCAGCGACCACTTGGTGAGGGCGATGCCGGTCCAGGCGAACGGCTCGGGCGGGAAGGGCAGCGGCTTCTTGCGGACCATCTCCAGCGACGTCCGCTCGGTGCTCTCCCCCGACAGCAGATCCAGCATCACCTCGGCGCCGAACCGGGTCGCCCCGACGCCCAGACCGGTGTACCCGGCCGCGTAGGCCACCTTGCCGTGGTGGGCCGTGCCGAAGAACGCCGAGAAGCGCGAGCAGGTGTCGATCGCCCCGCCCCACGCGTGGGTGAAACGGACGCCCTCCAGTTGCGGGAAGCAGCCGAAGAAGTGCCCGGCGAGCTTGGCGTAGGTCTCGGGCCGGTCGTCGTACTCGGCGCGCACCCGGCCCCCGTAGGGGTAGACGGCGTCGTAGCCGCCCCACAGGATCCGGTTGTCGGCCGACAGCCGGAAGTAGTGGAACTGGTTGGCCGAGTCCCCGAGCCCCTGCCGGTTCTTCCAGCCGATGGAGCCGAGCTGTCCGGCGGTCAGCGGCTCGGTCATCAGCGCGTAGTCGTAGACCGGCACGGTGTACGCCCGCACCCGCCTGACCAGGCTCGGGAAGATGTTCGTGCCCAGGGCGACCTGCCGGGCGCGGACCTGCCCGTACGGCGTGCGGACGGCCATCCCGGGGCCGTACGGCTTCAGGTCCAGCGCGGGCGTGTGCTCGTACACGCGCACCCCGAGCCGCAGGCACGCCCGTTTCAGGCCCCAGGCCAGCTTGGCCGGGTGGAGCATGGCGACGCCGCGGCGGTCGTGCAGGCCGGCCTCGAAGGTGGGCGAGGCGACCTGTTCGCGCACCGCGTCGGCGTCGAGGAACTCCATGCCGTCGGCGAGGCCGCGGCGGTCGAGTTCCTCGTACCAGTCGCGCAGCTCGCGCGCCTGGTACTCCTCGGTGGCGACGTCGATCTCGCCGGTGCGCTCGAAGTCGCAGTCGATGCCGTACCGGGCGATCGCCGCCTCGATCTCGTCGAGGTTGCGCGTCCCCAGCTCCTGGAGCCGGTGGATCTCGTCCGGCCAGCGGGCGATCCCGTTGGACAACCCGTGGGTGAGGGAGGCCGCGCAGAAGCCCCCGTTGCGGCCCGAGGCGGCCCAGCCCACCTCGCGGCCCTCCAGCAGCACCACGTCCCGCTGCGGTGCGCGCTCCTTGGCGACGAGCGCGGTCCACAGTCCGCTGTAGCCGCCGCCGACGATCAGCAGGTCGCAGGTCTCGGCGCCGGTGAGCGCGGCCTGCGGCCGGGGCTTGCCCGGGTCCTCCAGCCAGTACGGGACCGGCTGGGCGTCGGAAAGAGAAGCGGTCCACCGGTTCATGGCGCTCGGGGCCATGATGTCAACTCCCTACAGAGGTCCGCGCAACTCCCATGGAGTTGCGCGCAGGCTCACGCCTTCTGCTTGTTGCGGCGATTGGTGACGATCATCGACGTCAGGACGAGCAGCACGGCGACGAGGAACATGGCCGTGCCGATGACGTTGATCTGGACGGGCGTTCCACGCTGCGCCGAACCCCAGACGAACATGGGGAAGGTGACGGTGGAGCCCGCGTTGAAGTTGGTGATGATGAAGTCGTCGAAGGAGAGCGCGAAGGCGAGCAGCGCGCCCGCGGCGATTCCGGGCGCGGCGATCGGCAGGGTGACGCGCAGGAACGTCTGGGCCGGCCCGGCGTAGAGGTCCTGGGCGGCCTGCTCCAGCCGCGGGTCCATCGACATGACGCGGGCCTTGACGGCCGTCACGACGAAGCTCAGGCAGAACATGATGTGGGCGATGAGGATCGTCCAGAATCCCAGCTGGGCGCCCAGGTTGAGGAACAGGGTCAGCAGCGAGGCCGCCATGACGACCTCGGGCATGGCCATGGGCAGGAAGATCAGCGAGTTGACGGCGCCCCGCGCGCGGAAGCGGTAGCGCACCAGGGCGAAGGCGATCATCGTGCCGAGCAGCGTGGCGCCGAGGGTCGCCCAGACGGCGAGCTGCAGGCTGAGCGAGAGCGAGCCGCACAGGCCGGCCACCCCGCACGGGTCCTTCCAGGCGTCCGTGGAGAACTGCTGCCATTCGTAGTTGAAGCGGCCCCTCGGTTTGTTGAAGGAGAACACCGTCACGACGACGTTCGGCAGGAGCAGGTAGGCGAGCGTGAGAAGCCCCGCGATGACCACGAAGTGGCGCTTGAGCCAGTTGACGACAGGCATGTCAGACCAGATCCTCCGTCCCGGACCTGCGGATGTAGAAGGTGACCATGAAAAGGATCGCGGCCATGAGGATGAAGGAGAGGGCCGCCGCCGTCGGATAGTCGAGCACGCGCAGGAACTGCGTCTGGATGACGTTTCCGATCATGCGGGTGTCGGTGGAGCCGAGCAGTTCCGCGTTGACGTAGTCGCCGGCCGCCGGGATGAAGGTGAGCAGCGTTCCGGAGACCACGCCCGGCATCGACAGCGGGAAGGTGACCTTGCGGAACACGGTGGCCGGCCGGGCGTACAGGTCGCCCGCCGCCTCGTGCAGCCGCCCGTCGATGCGCTCCAGCGAGGAGTACAGCGGCAGGATCATGAAGGGCAGGAAGTTGTACGTCAGGCCGCAGACCACCGCGAGCGGTGTGGCGAGGACCCGGTCCCCGGCCGTCCAGCCGAGCCAGCTGGTGACGTCGAGGACGTGCAGCCTGTTGAGGGCGCCGACGACGGGCCCGCCGTCCGCGAGGATGGTCTTCCAGGCGAGGGTGCGGATCAGGAAGCTGGTGAAGAACGGCGCGATCACCAGGATCATGATCAGGTTGCGCCAGCGTCCGGCGCGGAAGGCGATCAGGTAGGCCAGCGGATAGCCGAGCACCAGGCACAGGATCGTGGCGGCGCCCGCGTACGCCACCGAGCGCAGGAACTGCGGCCAGTACGCGTCCAGGGCGTCCCAGTAGGTCGCGAGGTGCCAGGTGACCTTGTAGCCCTGTTCCAGGGACCCCGTCTGCACGGACGTGGAGGCCTGGTAGATCATCGGCAGCGCGAAGAACACGACCAGCCAGAGCAGGCCGGGCAGCAGCAGCCAGTACGGCGTCAGGCGGCCGCGCTTGCGCGGGGGCTTCTTCGTCGGCGCCGTCGGGGACAGGGGCGGGGGCGCCTCGGTGAGCGTCGCCATCAGAGCGCCGCCTCTTCCTGGATGCCGGCTTCGATGTCCTGGGCCGCGTCCAGGCCGAAGGTGTGGGCGGGGTTCCAGTGCAGGACGACGTCGGCGCCGGGGACCAGCCGGGCGTCGCGGTCGATGTTCTGGGCGTAGACCTCGAACTCGGGACAGACCGAGCTGTCGACGACGTACTGGGTGGAGACGCCGATGAACGAGGAGTCGGCGATCGTGCCGGTGATGCGGTTGCGCCCCTCGGGGATCTCCCCGGCGTCGTCGGCGTGGCTGAGGGAGATCTTCTCCGGGCGGACGCCCACCAGCACCCTGCCGCCGGTCGTCGTGGGCGCGGAGCAGCGCGCCTCGGGCAGCACGAGCTTGCCGCCGCCCGCCTTCAGGACGATGTCGCCGCCGCTGCGGGAGTCGACCTCGGCCTCGATGAGGTTGGAGGTGCCGAGGAAGTTGGCGACGAACGTGGTGTGCGGGTTCTCGTAGAGGTCGGCCGGGGACCCGAGCTGTTCGACGCGGCCCGCGTTCATCACGGCGACCGTGTCGGCCATCGTCATGGCCTCCTCCTGGTCGTGCGTGACGTGCACGAAGGTGATGCCCACCTCGGTCTGGATGCGCTTGAGCTCCAGTTGCATCTGGCGGCGCAGCTTGAGGTCGAGGGCGCCGAGGGGCTCGTCGAGGAGGAGCACCTTGGGGTGGTTGATCAGGGCGCGGGCCACGGCGACGCGCTGCTGCTGGCCGCCGGAGAGCTGGTGCGGCTTCTTGCGGGCCTGCTCGCCGAGCTGCACGAGCTCCAGCATGTCCTCCACCTGCTTCTTCACGCTCTTGATGCCGCGCCGGCGCAGACCGAAGGCGACGTTCTCGAAGATGTCGAGGTGCGGGAAGAGGGCGTAGGACTGGAAGACGGTGTTCACCGGGCGCTTGTACGGCGGGAGGGCGGTGACGTCCAGGTCGCCGAGGTGGACGGTTCCGGAGGAGGGTTCCTCCAGGCCGGCGATCATGCGCAGGGTGGTGGTCTTGCCGCAGCCGGAGGCGCCGAGCAGGGCGAAGAAGGAGCCCTGCGGGACGGTGAGGTCCAGCGGGTGGACGGCGGTGAAGGAGCCGTAGGTCTTGCTGATGCCGGTCAGGCGGACGTCGCCGCTGCCGCTGTCGTTCGTCTTCATCGTCGTCACGCCCCAGTGAGCTTCGCGAACTGCGCTTGGTAGGCGGTCTCTTCCTTCGCGCTCAGCGAGCGGAAGGCATGGGACTTCGCCTGCATGGCCTTGTCGGGAAGGATCAGCGGATTGTCCGCCGCCGACTTGTCGATCTTGGCGAGGTACGGTTTCACGTCCGCTACGGGACTCACGTAGTTGATGTACGCGGCGAGTTCGGCGGCCGGCTCCGGCTGGTAGTAGTAGTCGATCAGCCGCTCGGCGTTCGTCTTGTGGCGCGCCTTGTTGGGGATCAGCATGTTGTCGGTCGACGTCATGTAGCCGCTGTCCGGGACGACATAGCCGACGTCGGGGTTGTCGGCCTGGAGCTGGACGATGTCGCCGGCCCAGGCGACACAGGCCGCCAGGTCGCCCTTGCTGAGGTCGGACGTGTAGTCGTTGCCGGTGAAGCGGCGGATCTGGCCCTTGTCGACGGCCCTTTGCAGACGGGCGAGAGCCGCGTCGTAGTCGTCGCCGGTGAAGTCCGCCGGGTCCTTGCCCATGTCGAGCATGGTCATGCCGACGGTGTCGCGCATCTCGGTCAGCAGGCCGACCCGGCCCTTGAGCGCCGGGGTGTCGAGCAGGTCGGAGACCGACGTCACCTCGACGCCGTTCAGCGCCTTCTTGTTGTAGGCGATGACGGTCGAGATGCCCTGCCAGGGGTACGAGTAGGCGCGGCCCGGGTCCCAGTCGGGGCTGCGGAACTGCTCCGACAGGTTGGCGAAGGCGTGCGGGAGGTTCGACGCGTCGAGCTTCTGGACGTAGCCGAGCCGGATCATGCGGGCGGCCAGCCAGTCGGTGAGGACGATGAGGTCGCGGCCGGTGTCCTGACCGGCGGCGAGCTGCGGCTGGATCTTGCCGAAGAACTCGTCGTTGTCGTTGATGTCCTCGGTGTACGTGACCGCGACGCCGGTCTGCTTGCGGAACGCGTCCAGCGTCGGGTGGCGCTTGCCGCTGTCGTCGACGTCGATGTACTCCGGCCAGTTGGAGAACTTGACGACCTTCTCCTTCGCCGAGTGGTCGTCGGCCGAGACGCCGCCCTGGGACTTGCCGGCCGCGGGGATCCCGCAGCCGGCGAGCGCGCCCAGGCCGCCCAGGGCGAGCGCGCCGCCGGCGGAGGCGCGCAGCAGCGACCGGCGGTTCATGGCCGTCCTGCCGTGGCGGAAACTGCGCCGTACGGCGGCCTGTTCGGCCGGGCTCAGGCGGTCGGGCTCGTACTGCTCCATGCGCGTGGTGCCCTTTCGGGAGGTACGGCCGTGGTCGGCGGCCGGTCGTCGTCGCTTATGAGTCCCCGAAGACCGTGCGGTGCCAGGGCTTGCGGGCAACCGCCGTGTTATCGAACATAACGTGCTTTACCTGGGTGTACTCCTCGAACGAATACACTGACATGTCCTTGCCGAAGCCGGAGGCCTTGTAGCCGCCGTGCGGCATCTCGCTGATGATCGGGATGTGGTCGTTGATCCACACGCATCCGGCCTTGATCTCGCGCGTCGCCCGGTTCGCCCGGAACACGTCCCGGGTCCACGCGGAGGCGGCCAGTCCGTAAGGGGTGTCGTTGGCGAGCGCGATCCCCTCGTCGTCGCCGTCGAAGGGCAGCACCACCAGGACCGGCCCGAAGATCTCGCACTGGACGACCTCGCTGTCCTGGGCCGCGTCCGCGATCAGGGTCGGGAGGTAGTACGCGCCCTTGCCGAGCGCCCCCTGGGGCGCCTCCCCGCCGGTCACCACGCGCGCGTAGCCGCGCGCCCGGTCGACGAACGCGGCGACCCGGTCGCGCTGGAGGTGCGAGACCAACGGGCCGAGGTCGGTGCCGGGGGCGAAGGGGTCTCCGAGCCGGACCGTCTCCATCAGCGCGGCCGTGCGCTCGACGAACGCCTCGTAGAGCGGCCGCTGCACGTACGCGCGCGTGGCGGCCGTGCAGTCCTGCCCGGTGTTGATCAGCGCGCCCGCGACCGCGCCGTTGGCGGCGGCCTCCAGGTCGGCGTCGTCGAAGACGAGGAGGGGCGCCTTTCCGCCGAGCTCCAGGTGCAGCCGCTTGACGGTCGCGGTGGCGACCTCGGCGACGCGCTTGCCGACGGCGGTGGAGCCGGTGAAGGAGGTCATCGCGACGTCGGGGTGCCCGACCAGGCGCTCGCCCGCCTCCCGCCCGGTCCCGGTGACGATGTTGACGACGCCGTCCGGGATGCCGGCCTCCGTCGCCGCCTCGGCGAAGAGGAGCGAGGTGAGCGGGGTGAGTTCGGCGGGCTTGAGCACGATCGTGTTGCCCGCCGCGATCGCCGGGAGGATCTTCCAGGCCGCCATCTGGAGGGGGTAGTTCCAGGGGGCGATGGAGCCGACGACGCCGATGGGCTCACGGCGCACGTAGGAGGTGTGGTCGCCGGAGTACTCGCCGGCCGACTGGCCCGCGAGGTGACGGGCGGCGCCGGCGAAGAAGGCGGTGTTGTCGATCGTGCCGGGCACGTCGAACTCACGGGTGAGCTTCAGGGGCTTGCCGCACTGCAGGGACTCGGCGCGGGCCAGCTCCTCCGCACGGTCGGCGAGGACCGCGGCGAACCGGTGCAGCGCGTCGGAGCGCTCCCCCGGGGTGGCCGCGGACCAGCCGGGGAAGGCCGCACGGGCGGCGGCGACGGCTGCGTCGACGTCGCTCGCGCCCGCCAGCTCGTAGGTGAGGACCTCCTCGCCGGTGGCGGGGTCGACCACGGTGTGGGTGCTGCCGGACGTGCCCTTCGTCAGGCGGCCGGCGATGTACTGCGCGCCGTCCGAGAAACGTTCCTGTGCGGGAAACCGGTCCTGCATGTCGCTCTCCTCCGCCTTCGACCCGATGTGTTCGGCAGCGGGTGGCGTAGCTCCAGCTCGATGTGATTGCCGATCCTGACAGAGCAAGGGCCCTCCAACAAGTGATTCCGTTGTTGCCTTTTGGTTACGCGACGGAATCTGTCGACGAGGGTCGACCAGGTGTCGAGTCGGAGCGGAAAAGGAGGGACGCTCTGTCAGTGGCGCGTGCCATGCTCGGCTGCATGGACAGGATCAAGGACCGGGAGGCGCTGGTCAGCGCCGTCCGGGCGGGGGCGGGGATCAAGTACCTGCACTTCTGGGGACACCGGCCCCGGCCGGACGGGCGGATCGGCGCGAGCTGCCTCAGCCAGTGGTGGCCGTCACCGTTCGTGGTCGACGGGGTCGGCTATGCGACGGCCGAGCACTGGATGATGGCCGCGAAGGCGCGTCTCTTCGGCGACGCCGAGGCGGAGCGGCGGGCACTGGCCGCCGGCTCCCCCGCCCAGGCGAAGAAGGAGGGGCGGCTGGTGCGCGGCTTCGACGAGGAGACCTGGGCGCGGGAGCGGTTCGGGATCGTGGTCGAGGGCAGCGTCCACAAGTTCGCCTCGGACGACGGGCTGCGTGCGTTCCTGCTGGGTACGGGCACGCGCGTGCTGGTCGAGGCGAGCCCCCTGGACCGCGTGTGGGGCATCGGTCTGGCGGCGGACGACGAGGCGGCCACGGATCCGCAGCGGTGGCGGGGGCCGAACCTGCTGGGGTTCGCCCTGATGGAGGCGAGAGAGCGGCTGCGGGATGGCGCCTGAGCAGGCGCGCGCCGGATGTCGGCAGGTCCTCAGGGGGCCACGATCGTCAGCACGCCCATCCCGACCGCCAGCACCAGGCCCACGCTCGCGCAGATGATGCCCGCCAGCGCCTGGCCGGGGTTGGAGGCCTCGCCCCGGCCGGCCTTCCGGCGCCCGAGCGCTCCGAAGACGACGCCCAGGACGCCGAGGACGAGGGAGAGCGGCCACACGCAGAAGACGACAGCGGCCAGGATCCCGAGCGCCAGCCCGGCGACACCCATGCCGTTGCTGTCCCCCACCCCGGCTCCGGCCCACCCGTGAAGCCCCGGACCGCCGCCGTAGGGATAGGGAGGCGGTGACGGGTAGCCGTAGCCGCCGGGGTGACCGTAGCCACCGGGATAGCCGTAGGGCGCCTGTCCCGGCCCGTCGGGAGCGATGGGCGGCGGCGGCACGGCCTCCGGGGGCGGCGCGAAGGGGTTGGGCGGCGGACCGCCCACGAGGGTCGCCGGGTTCGGCGGCGGGAAGGACCCGAGCGGCTGACCGGTCTGCGGGGCGCCGAAGGGCTCGGCCCAGGGCTGGGGAGCGCCGTCGGCGGCCGGCAGCGAGGTGACCGTCCGCTGGTCGTGGACGGACGAGGAGCCCTGGCCGGGAAGCGCTGGGGCAGGATCGGCCCCGGCCGGCCGGCCGCCGCCCGGGGCGGCCCAGGGGCTCGCCCCGCCGGCCGCCCCGGAAACACCGCCCCCGGCCACCCCGTCCGCCCCGCCAGAAGCGGGCGCGGGCCACGCGGCGGCGTCCCTCGGGACGTCCGAGGCGGGCGCGGGCCACGCGGCCCCGGCGCCCGGGCCGTCCGGCACCGGCGGGTACGGGGCGCCGACCCGCGTCGCGTCCTGCGCGGCCTCGGCCGACGGCACCCCCGCGACCGCGTCCCGCGGACCGTCCGTGCCATCGGAGGCGGGCGCGGGCCACGCGGCGCGGGACGGGACAACGGCGGCGTCCCTCGGGACGTCCGAGGCGGGCGCGGGCCACGCGGCCCCGTAGCCCGGGCCGTCCGGTGCCGGCGGGTGCGTGGCGCCGACCCGCGTCGCGTCCTGCGCGGCCTCGGCGACCCCGTCCCGCGGACCGTCCGTGCCATCGGAGGCGGGCGCGGGCCAGGGGGAGCGGGCGGCGTCGCCGGTGGGTGTCGGCGCCTCGTCGGACATGCGTGAATCCCCCTGTCGCCCGCTTCCGGGCCTGCTCCTGCGTTCCCTCACCCGTACGCCGTCCCGCCGCGCGCACGTTCCGTCATGCTACGGCCCGGGCCGGCGGGGTGGGTCCGGAGCGAGGCCCCCGGCCGCCCGTCGTCCCCGCCGCCTACGATGATCCCGAGCCAGCGATCAGCCGATCACCCGCGTCCCGTCCGGCCCGCCGGTCCGGGGCGCCGTCCCGGGGAGGACCCCATGACCGACCGCCTCGACGCATCCTCGACAGCCCCCGCGTCCGGCGCGCCCGCCGGCCCCACCGCCGCCACCGCGGCCGGCGCCCGCGATCTGCACGCCTTCATCGCCGGGCTGCCCAAGGCCGAACTGCACGTCCACCACGTCGGCTCCGCCTCCCCCCGCATCGTCTCCGAGCTGGCCGCGCGGCACCCCGACTCCCAGGTGCCCACCGACCCCGAGGCGCTGGCCGACTACTTCACGTTCACGGACTTCGCGCACTTCATCGAGGTGTACCTGTCCGTCGTCGACCTCATCCGCACCCCGGAGGACGTCCGGCTGCTGACGTACGAGGTCGCCCGGGACCTGGCCCGTCAGCAGGTGCGGTACGCCGAGCTGACCGTCACCCCCTTCTCCTCGACCCGGCGCGGCATCGACGAAGTCGCCTTCATGGACGCCGTCGAGGACGCCCGCAAGGCCGCCGAGGCGGAGTTCGGGACCCAGCTGCGCTGGTGCTTCGACATCCCCGGCGAGGCCGGATTGGAGGCCGCGGAGGAGACTACCCGGCTAGCCACCGACGACCGGATCCGCCCCGAGGGGCTGGTCTCCTTCGGGCTCGGCGGACCCGAGATCGGCGTGCCGCGTCCGCAGTTCAAGCCCTACTTCGACCGGGCCATCGCCGCCGGGCTGCGGTCCGTGCCGCACGCCGGCGAGACCACCGGTCCCGGCACGGTGTGGGACGCGCTGACCCACCTGCGCGCCGAGCGCATCGGCCACGGCACCAGCGCCGCGCAGGACGAGAAGCTGCTCGCCCACCTCGCCGAGCACCGCATCGCCCTGGAGGTGTGCCCCACCTCCAACATCGCCACGCGTGCGGTCCGCACCCTCGACGAGCACCCGATCACACGGTTCGTCGAGGCCGGCGTCCTGGTGACGGTCAACTCCGACGACCCGCCGATGTTCGGCACCGACCTCGACAACGAGTACGCGGTGGCCGCCCGGCTGCTCGACCTCGACGAGCACGGCGTCGCCGGCCTCGCGAAGAACGCGGTCGACGCCTCCTTCCTGGACGAGGCCGGCAAGCGACGTATCCGGGACGAGATCGACGCCTACACCGCCGGATGGCTCGCCCCCTGACGGGGCGACCGGCAGCGGGCCCGCAACAATGGGCCCATGCAGAACGTGACCGCCGTGGGCCATCGCGGCGACCCCTACCGCTTCCGTGAGAACACGATCGACTCGCTGCGGTCCGCGCTCGACCGGGGCGCGGACGCCGTCGAGTGCGACGTCCGGCTCACCAGGGACGGCGTGCCCGTCCTGCTGCACGACGCGACGCTGAAGCGGCTGTGGGGGCGGGACCGGCCGCTGCGGTCGCTGTCCGCCGCCGAGGTGCGCGGACTCACGGCCGGCGCGGTGCCCACCCTCGCGGAGGCGCTCGCGGCGACGGACGGCAGCCGGCTGATGCTGGACCTGCCGGGCACCCGGGAGGAGCGCACCGCGCGGCGGATCGTCGACGCCGTGCGGGAGGCCGGCGCGACGGACCGCGTCCACTACTGCGCGGACGCGGTCGCGATGCTCGCCGTGCGCGCCGCGGACCCGTCCGCCGAGATCGCCCTGACCTGCACGAGCCTGGCGCCCCCGCGCCCCGTGCTGCTCGCGGCGGTGAAACCGCGCTGGCTCAACTACCGCTTCTCCCTGGTGGACCGGGACCTCGTCGCGCGCGTGCACCACGACGGCTTCCTGCTCTCCGTCTGGACCCCCGACACCCGCCGCGCGCTGCGCCGCCTCATCGACCTGGGCGTCGACTCCGTCACCACCAACCGCATCGACGTCCTGACCGCGCTGCGCGACGAGCGGGGCTGAGATCCCCGAAGCGTCACACGCCCGATCGCTGCGGCGCCGTCGCCGGGTCGGCCGGGGTGTCGCGGGTGACGTACTGCGGGACCGGTGTGTCGTCGTGGCCGGTGTCGCGGACCAGGCCGTAACGGCGCGCGCCCTGGGCGGGGCCGCTGGTGACGTCCCTGTGCACGGCGTCCCAGGTCGTCGGGAAGACGTTGAGACCGTAGTCGGCGCCCCGCTCGTTCACGGTGAGGGTGACGGTGCCGGCGAGGTGGAAGTACTCGTTCTGCCACATCTGTTGCGCGCCCGGCGGCAGGACGGCGTAGCCGGTGCTCCGGTCGCCCATGCCGGTGGCGGTCGCGTCGGCGCCGCCGACGGGGTCGTCCATGCGGCGTCCGCCGCCCGAGGCCACGTGGAAGAGCTTGCCCCTGAGGCCGGTCCAGCTGGGCATGACCAGGCCGCCGGACCGGTACTGCGGCGAGATCTGCCAGCGCACGAGGACATAGCCCTGTCCGCTGAGCGTCACGGCGTCGCCGCGGTGGTTCAGGGTGGCGTGCGCGCCGCCGCTGCTGGTGACGCCGGCCGCTGGCCGTTGCGGCAGGGCGCCGGGCGGTGTGTCCGGGTCGGAGGCTCGGTCCACGGCGTCGACGACGCTGCCGTACAGCGTGGCCTTCTCCGGCGTCACGGATGGCGGCGGCGAGGGCGACGGTGCGGCAGGGGCCTGCGCGGCGGACGCGGAGGGCCGGGCCGCGGACGGGGAGGGCGAGACGGTGGGGGCGCTCGCCGCCGTGGGCACGACGGCCGCGCGGGCGGGCGGCTCGCCGGGGGTCTGCACGACGACGTAGGCGCCGCCCGCGGCCAGGGTCGCGCCGGCCGTGACCGCCACGGCCGGCTTGGTGAGCGCGGTCAGCACCTTCGCGGACCAGCCGGCGGAGGCGGCGCCGGCGGCCGTCTTCCCGCCGAGGGCGAGGGAGAGCGTGAGGCCGGCCGGGACCGGCACCAGGGCGATCCCGACGAGCAGCCGTTCCGCCGGGACGACCGGCTCGCGGGCGTCCCCGCAGCGGGGGCAGCCGCGGATGTGCCGGGCCAGCCGCTTGCGCCAGACGGAGTCCGGGCGGCCGGTCCAGCGGGCGGTGAGTTCGCGCAGGCCGGGGCAGCCGCGGTCGAGGGCGCGCACGATGCCCCGGGCGGCGTCCAGGCGCTCCTTGACGCGCTGGACGCGCACGGCGGCGTGCTGCCGGCTGATGCCCGCGGCCGCCGCCAGCTCGCGCCGGGTGAGCTCGCCGGCGACCTCCAGCCACCACAGGGACAGCAGCTGCCGGTCCTCGGCGTCCAGCCAGCGCACCGCCTCCGCGACCTCCCGTCGCTGGCCCGCCAGCTGAAGGCGCAGAACGGTGAGTTCGGCGAAGTCGGCGGCCTCGCCCGACGGCGGGCTCTCGTCGAGGCGCCGGTCCGTCCCGCGGCGCGCGCGGTCGCGGACCTGCCGCATGGCGATGGCGACCAGCCAGGAGCGGAAGCTGTCCGGGTCGCGCAGCGAACCGAGGCGGTCGACGGCGCGCAGCATGGTCTCCTGGACGACGTCGTCGACGTCGGCGTGGCCGTTGAGCGCGCGGCCGACGATGTTGTAGACCAGCGGGAGCCAGCCCGCCACCAGGTCCTCCAGCGCCTGCCGGTCGCCGGCCTGCGCGTCGGCGATGGTGGCCCGCCAGTGCCCGCCGGCCTCGGCGTCGGGATGCGTCGTCATGCCCGCACCCTCTCAGCCGGGCCCCCGCCGCCGGCAATGTCGCACATCACACCCTGGAGACGGCCGGGACGGCGCTCGGATAACACTTTTCGGCGGCTCGAGTAGCGGACGTTCCTCACCGCAGCGGCTCCTCCAGCGGCACGCGCACCCCGGGGAGCTGACCGTCCAGCTCCCCCGGCTCGAACCGGCACATGCCGACCGCGTGCCAGAACTCGCCGGTCCGGTGACGTCGCCCTCGTACTTGTAGCCGCCGGACGGCGCGAGCGCGGCCCAGCCGCCCGACAGCCCAGCCGCCCGACAGCCCGGCAGCCCGGCAGCCCGGCAGCCCGGCAGCCCGAGCAGGGTGGCGCGCAGCGCGACCGGGCCGTCGGCGGGAACCTCCCAGAGGCGGACCGTGCCGTCCTCGCCGCCGCTCGCCAGCAGCGAGCCGTCGGGGCTGAAGG
>NZ_JBHVYK010000119.1:0-2693 GCF_042880855.1 Streptomyces sp. NPDC058291 | reverse complement strand
GCCGTCCTCGCCGCCGCTCGCCAGCAGCGAGCCGTCGGGGCTGAAGGAGACCGCCAGCACCCGGCCGGTGTGGCCGGTCAGGGCGGCGGTCGCGCGGCCGGTGCGGGCTCCCCGAGGGCGGACCGTGCGGTCGTCGCCGGCGGGCGCGAGCTGCGGGCGGCGCGTGGGCCGCGGCCGTCCACAGCTTGCCGGATTGGCCGGTCGGCCGGTGCAGGGCCGCGCGCCGGTACTCGCCCGTCTCGGCGTTCCACAGGTACATGTCGCCGTCGCTGCTCGCGGTGGCCGGCAGCGGGCCCCGGGGCTGAAGACGGCCGAGGCCAGCCGGTCGCCGGGCGGACTCCATGGCAGGAGCGAACGGACCGCGACGGCTACGGTGCGTGAATCGGCCTCAACGGCGCGCCTTCGACGCGGACGGCGCGATCGACGGCTCACTGCGCTGGGCCGACCGCGTGTCCTGCGGGCTCGGCGTCGGGCCCGGGCCGACGGTGTGGTCCGTGTCCGGGGCAGCGGCGCCGGTGCGAGCAACGGGGGTCGGAGTCTCGGGGGCGCGCCCCGTGTCCGCCCCTCGGGTAGGGGGGTCGGCGGCCTCCGGCGACGAGGGCGACGGCGTGGAGACGGTCGAGGGAGGGCCGGTCGCCGGGGGCGGGGCGAGCGGCACGCCCGGACGCGCGGGCGCGTCGGAGTGCGTCAGGCGCAGCGGCAGCAGGACGGCGAGCACGGTGACCGCGCAGGCCGCGCCCACCCCGGCCGCGGTGCGCAGCGCCCGGCGGCGGACCGCGCCGCGGCGGATCTCCTGGTAGCGGCCGGGGGGCGGGCCGAGGTGGCCGGCGGGGGGCCGCAGGATGACGGTCAGGGGGTCGTCGGGGTCCAGGTCCGGGCCGTCGTCGAAGTCGTCAGCCGGTGTGATCAAGGCTTCTCCTCAGGTGGACGCGGAGCAGTTCGCGGGCCGCGTGCAGATCGGCCTTGACGGTTCCTTCCTTGCGCCCGGTCAGCACGGACACCTCCCGGATCGGCATGTCAGCGTAGTAGTGCAGCAGGATCGGCACGCGCAGCCGGTCGGGCAGCGACTGCACGAGCATCCGCACCGACGGGTCGGCCTGTTCGGCCGGCGGCGCGACGGCGACCTCGACCGAGACCCGCCGCACCGCCCGGCGTTCCCGCTCCAGCTTGCGCCAGTGGTCGCGGACCAGGTTGGCGGCGGTGACGAAGAGGAAGCCCTGCGGCTCGGTCACCGTCGTCCAGCGCGCCCAGAGCCGGGTGAACGCCTCCGAGGCGATCTCGTGCGCCGTCTCGTCGTCGTCGACGAGACGGCGGCACCAGCCGGCGAGGCGGGGGTAGAGGGCGGCGAACAGTTCGGACGCCGCCCTCTCGCGCGAGCGTGGGCGTTTCAACGTTCTCCCGCGGTACTCGACGCGTCACCGGATGCGGACCCGGCGCTGAGCGCGGCGAAGACGATCACGTTGTCGCGGTACCCGTCGCCGGTGCGCGGGCCGCCACATGTGATGAGACGCAGTTCCGGCCGGTTCACGTTCCCGTAGACCTCCTCGGTGGGGAACCGCGCCTTGTCGACGGTCCGCACGCGGGTGACGGCGAACCCGGCCGTCGTGCCGTTCTCCAGGCGCACCGCGATCCGGTCGCCCTGGTGCAGCCGGTCGAGGCGCCGGAACACGCCGTCCCCGTACCGGCCGACCGTGACGTGGGCGAGGATCACCGACGGTCCGGTCTGTCCCGGCGTCGGCGAGTGCTCGTACCACCCCGCCCGGTCGTGCCGCTCGACGGGCGGCACCTGCACCGTGCCGTCGGCGGCCAGCCCCAGCCGCATGACCGGGGTGTCCACCCCGATGGCAGGGATCCGCAGCCCGACCGGCGCCGAGCGCGCGAGGGGCCGCGCCGCCCGGGCGGCCGGGGACGGAGACCCCGAGCCGCCGGCGGCGGCCGGGGCGGTCGCGCCGGGCGCCGCGGCCGGATCGGTCCCATGGGCGGTGCAGCCCGTGAACAGCAGCACCGCCAGGGCCGCGAGCGCCGGGGCGCGCCTGGAGAGCGGGCTCATGCGCCGGTCGCCCTCCGGCGCCGCACGACGTAGAGGACGGAGCCGGCCGCCGCGAACGCGGCCGCCGCGCCGCCGCCGATCAGCGTGCCGTGGCCTTCGGAGGCCGGCTCGGCGACGCCGGTGTCGGCCGCGCCCCTCGGCACGACGCCGACCTGGCTCGGCGCGGCGGACGGGGCGCTGGCGCCCTCGGGCGCCTTGGTCGGGCCGGTGTCGGACGCGGCCGGGGCCGGGTTCGCGCGGGTGCTGGGAACGGGGGACGGCGTCCCCGCGTCCGCGAGCGCGGGCGCCGCGCCCACCAGCAGGGCCGTGCTCGCAACTGCCAGGGCGGCGAGGCCCGTTCGGGGCATGAGTCGCATGAATGGCTCTCTTTCGTCGGTCCGTGGACGGATCGAGCGAAGAGACGAGGCAGCCCGGCAACAGGTTGTAAAGAGATGGCAAAGCCGCGACGACGGCGCCCGTCCGACGCCGGACGACGCCGGACGACGCCGGCGACAGGGCGGTCACGAAGGTGGATCGCGCCGGTCGGCGCCCCGGGTCCGCGTCCCGGCAGCGCTCCCGGACGGCGGTCCGGACGGCCGGACGGACGGACGGACGGACGGGCGGACGGGCGGACGGACCGACGGACGGCCGGACGGACCGACGG
>NZ_JBHVYK010000118.1:0-21500 GCF_042880855.1 Streptomyces sp. NPDC058291 | reverse complement strand
CCGTCTACACGGTCCGCCGGACGTCCTGAGTCAGGCCGACGTCCTGAGTCAGGCCGACGTCCTGAGTCGGGCCAGGTGCTTGCGCGCCTCGGAGGCGGGACGTCGGTGAGGAGCCGGCGGACCGCGGGGCCGTCCACACGGTCCGCCGGACGTCCTGAGTCAGGCCGACGTCCTGAGTCAGGCCAGGTGCTTGCGCACCTCGGAGGCGGCCTCGTCGCCGTACGCGACGGCGAAGCGGTCCATGAAGTGGGCGCGGCGCAGCTGGTACTCCTGCGTGCCGACGGTCTCGATGACGAGGGTGGCGAGCATGCAGCCGATCTGGGCGGCGCGCTCCAGGGAGACCCCCCAGGCCAGACCGGAGAGGAAGCCGGCGCGGAAGGCGTCGCCGACGCCGGTGGGCTCGACCTTGCGCTCCTCCTGCGGGCAGCCGACCTCGATCGGGTCCTCGCCGGCGCGCTCGATGCGCACGCCGCGCGCGCCGAGGGTGGTGACCCGGTGGCCGACCTTGGCCAGGATCTCGGCGTCCGACCAGCCGGTCTTGGACTCGATGAGGCCCTTCTCGTACTCGTTGGAGAACAGGTACGTCGCACCCTCCAGCAGTATCCGGATCTCCTCGCCGCCCATCCGGGCGATCTGCTGCGAGAAGTCGGCGGCGAAGGGGATCGCGCGGGAGCGGCACTCCTCCGTGTGGCGGAGCATGGCCTCCGGGTCGTCGGCGCCGATCAGCACCAGGTCCAGGCCGCCCACGCGGTCGGCGACGGTCTTCAGCTCGATGAGGCGGGCCTCGCTCATCGCACCGGTGTAGAAGGAGCCGATCTGGTTGTGGTCGGCGTCGGTGGTGCACACGAAACGGGCCGTGTGCAGGGTCTCGGAGATGCGGACGGACCCGGTGTCGACGCCGTGCCGGTCCAGCCAGGCCCGGTACTCGTCGAAGTCCGCGCCCGCGGCGCCGACGAGGACCGGGCGGGTGCCCAGCTGCCCCATGCCGAAGGCGACGTTCGCCCCCACGCCGCCCCGGCGTACGTCGAGGTTGTCGACCAGGAAGGAGAGCGAGACCGTGTGCAACTGGTCCGCGACGAGCTGGTCGGCGAAGCGGCCGGGGAACGTCATGAGGTGGTCGGTCGCGATGGAGCCGGTGACTGCGATGCGCACGGCGTGGACTCTCCTGTGGGGAGGGGGATTGACAGTTCACGCTACCCGGTCCGTCCGCGCCACTGAAGCACATGAAACTACCCGATAGTAGATCTTTCTTCGCAGGCCGTGCGTGCATACGGTTCGGTTATGACGAACCTCGAGGTCCACTCCCCCGACTCGGCCGAGCTCGACGGCGACCTGGCGTCGCTGCGCGGCGACTGCGCCCGGATGGCTCCGCACTGGGCGGTCCCGGAGAAGATCCTTTCCCGTCCGGTCTCCCCGTCCCGCATCCACGGCGTCAACGTCCCGGCGACGTCGGCACGGCTGCTGGAGGCCATGCCCGACTACGGCAACTAGGGACAGAAGGGGTTCTGGATCCCCCGTTTCTCCGGTACGGCGCCCGGAAGGGAACCGTGCGCTCCCCCGCCGCGTCCCATCGGCATCCCTCGTCAGGGGGATGCGGGGTACGACAGCAGGGCAGCCGAAGGAGCGATGCGGTGAACACCGAGCGACCCGAGAACGACGACGCCGCGCGCGAGCCGGAGACGAAGGATTCCCAGGAGACCACGGGTTCCCAGGAGACCACGGGTTCCCAGGAGACGACGGGTTCCCAGGAGACGACGGGTTCCCAGGAGACGACGGGTTCCGAGGAGACGACGGCCGAGCCGGCGAAGGCCGAGGAGGAGGCCCCGTCCGGGAAAGCGTCGGCGGAGAAGGCCCCGGCGGGGGCGCCGACGACGGACGGGGCCGCTGCGGACAGGGCCGCTGCGGACACGGCCGATGCCGGGGAGGGTTCCGGCGAGGGGGCGACGGCGGACACGACGCAGGCGGCGGTCACGGCGGAGCGGGGCGCTCCGGACGACGACGCCCGTCCCCAGCCCGCCGAGGAGCCGTCCGCCGCCGTTTCCGGGACCGCTTCCGAGAACACCCCCGGCGCCGACGGGCCCTCCGGCCGCGAGCCGTCCGCCGGGGAGCCCGGCGCCCCGGTCGACGAGCCGGTCGACGAGCCGGTCGTGACTCACTCGAACGGCGGCGAGGCTTCCGGTGGGCCCCGGCGCCGCTCCCCCGCGCTCATCGCCTCCGTCGCGGCCGC
This sequence comes from Streptomyces sp. NPDC058291, assembly GCF_042880855.1. Classification (NCBI taxonomy): domain Bacteria; kingdom Bacillati; phylum Actinomycetota; class Actinomycetes; order Kitasatosporales; family Streptomycetaceae; genus Streptomyces; species Streptomyces sp. NPDC058291. The sequence continues at coordinate 19,273 of NZ_JBHVYK010000118.1, read as the reverse complement.
GGTACTCCTGGTGGGCGGCGGCGGGGCCTACCTCGCCTCCGGAGCCTTCGGCGGTTCCGGCGGCGGTTCCGGAGCCGGGGCGCCGTCCGGCGGGGGCACCCCCGCCGCCCTCGCCCTGGACGACTACTCCGCGAGCGCGGGCGCCTCCCAGGGCGGGACCGGCGGCACCAACGGCATCGCGCCCGGTGAGCCGAACCCCTACGGGGTGACCTACCGGGCCGCCGGGCCGCTGCCCGCCGGTCCCGGCGCCGCGCCCGTGTACTGGGCGCGGGGCGAGGTCGGCCAGGACGACGTGGCCGCCCTGGCGAAGGCGCTGGGCGTCGAGGGGACGCCGGTGGCCGACGGGGAGGCCTGGAAGGTCGGCGTCGGCAACGACGGCTCCGGCCCCGTGCTGCGGGTGAACCGGCAGGCCCCGGGCATGTGGACGTTCACCCGGTATGCGCCCGGCACCGACGACTGTTCGGGCGGCGCCGTCAAGTGCACCCCGGGCTCCGCGTCCGCGGCCGTCGACCCGGTGAGCGAGGCGGCCGCGAAGAGGGCCGCCGCGCCGGTCCTCAAGGCGGTGGGCCAGGACGACGCCAAGGTGGACGCGAGCCAGGTCATGGGCGCCCAGCGGGTGGTGAACGCCGAGCCGGTGATCGGCGGCCTGCCCTCCTACGGCTGGACGACCGGGGTCAGCGTCAACGCGCAGGGCGAGGTCGTCGGCGGGAACGGGCAGCTGGAAGCGCCGGTGAAGGGCGCCACCTACCCCCTGCTGAGCGCGCGGGAGGCGCTGGACGCGCTGAACGCCGCGCCCGGCGGCGGCCACCGGATGGGCGTCGGCGGATGCGCCAGTCCGGTGCCGCTCAAGGACCGGCTGGAGAGTCCGTGCGGTGCGTCGACGGGCGCCGCCCGCCAGACGGCGACGGTCGAGAACGCGGTGCTCGGGCTGGCCCCGCACACATCGGACGGCCGGCAGGTGCTCGTGCCGTCCTGGCTGTTCGAGGTGAAGGCGGCGGGGACCGAGGCCGGCTACACGGTGACGCAGCCGGCCGTCGAGCCCGCGTATCTGAAGTCGGCGACGACGCCCGCGCCCACGCCGACCCCGACCGGCACGTCCGGTGGGCGGAACGTGCGGGTGGACGGCTATACCGTCGAGGGCAGGGAACTGACGGTGGCCTTCACGGGCGGGGTGTGCGCCGACTACAAGGCGACCGCGGTGGAGACCGGCAGCGAGGTGAAGGTCACCGTGACGAAGACGCCGTGGCCGGACAAGGTCTGCATCATGATCGCCAAGGTCTACCACCAGGTCGTGCAGTTGGACGAGGCGCCGGGCGGCCGCAAGGTGGTCGGTTCGGACGGCAGGGCCCTCCCGCTGGAGAAGCCGGGGGCCCGGCTGCCGCAGACGCGGTAGCGGCGCCCGGCCGTCGAACGGCTCTACCGTGGCGAACGCGAAGGCGGCGGCCCCCTGGAAGGGAGCCGCCGCCTTCGCGTCGTCCGGCCGTGCGGCCGCGACTGCTAGCTGAAGGAGTCACCACAGGCGCAGGAGCCCGTCGCGTTCGGGTTGTCGATCGTGAAGCCCTGCTTCTCGATCGTGTCGACGAAGTCGATCGACGCGCCGCCCAGGTACGGGGCGCTCATGCGGTCGGTGACGACCTTGACGCCGTCGAAGTCCTTGACGACGTCCCCGTCCAGGGAACGCTCGTCGAAGAAGAGCTGGTAGCGCAGGCCGGAGCAGCCGCCGGGCTGAACGGCGACACGCAGGGCCAGGTCGTCACGGCCTTCCTGGTCGAGCAGGGCCTTGACCTTCGCCGCGGCGGCGTCGGACAGGATGATGCCGTCGGTGACGGTGCTGGTCTCGTCCGATACGGACATCTACATCTCTCCCGGGTTGTACGGAGACTGCTTGCCGACGGTTGCAACCGACGGGGCCGCGGATTCATTCCGGGCCGAGCTGTTGTCTTCGTCGTTCCCTTCTCATGCTCGCACACGCGGTTGCGGGCGGAAAACGCCTCACGGGGATTCACGTCACACCGACGCAATGACCATCGTCAAAGTGACGTGAAGCAGGTTATGATAGATAACGTCAATTCGACGAAAAGTAGAAAGGGTGCGTGTCGTGACCACCGCCCAGACCACGGAGCTCGACGTACAGCCGACTCCGCTCGCCCTGTTGCTGCTCGGCCGTGAGGCCGACCCGAGGAGCGAGCGGGGCGTCGAGTGCCCCGGCGATCTGCCCTCGCCCTCCGACCCGGACCTGGTCGAGCGCGCCCGCGCCGCCAAGGCGAAGCTCGGTGACAAGGTCTTCGTGCTCGGCCACCACTACCAGCGCGACGAGGTCATCCAGTTCGCCGACGTCACGGGCGACTCCTTCAAGCTGGCCCGGGACGCGGCCGCCCGCCCGGAGGCCGAGTACATCGTCTTCTGCGGTGTGCACTTCATGGCCGAGTCCGCCGACATCCTGACGTCGGCCGACCAGAAGGTGGTCCTGCCCGACCTCGCCGCCGGCTGCTCGATGGCCGACATGGCCACCGCCGAGCAGGTCGCCGAGTGCTGGGACGTGCTGACCGAGGCCGGCGTCGCCGAGCAGGTCGTGCCCGTCTCGTACATGAACTCCTCCGCGGACATCAAGGCGTTCACGGGCAGGCACGGCGGCACCATCTGCACCTCCTCCAACGCCCAGCGGGCCCTGGAGTGGGCCTTCGCACGGGGCGAGAAGGTGCTCTTCCTGCCGGACCAGCATCTCGGCCGCAACACGGCCGTCCGCGACATGGGCCTGTCCCTGGAGGACTGCGTCCTCTACAACCCGCACAAGCCGAACGGCGGGCTGACCGCCGAGCAGCTGCGCGACGCGAAGATGATCCTGTGGCGCGGCCACTGCTCGGTGCACGGCCGCTTCAGCCTGGAATCGGTCGAGGACGTCCGCGCCCGGATCCCCGGCGTGAACGTCCTCGTGCACCCGGAGTGCCGGCACGAGGTCGTGGCCGCGGCGGACTACGTCGGCTCGACCGAGTACATCATCAAGGCGCTGGAAGCGGCCCCGGCCGGCTCCAAGTGGGCCATCGGCACCGAGCTGAACCTGGTGCGCCGACTGGCGAACCGTTTCGCTCCCGAGGGCAAGGAGATCGTCTTCCTCGACAAGACGGTCTGCTTCTGCTCGACCATGAACCGCATCGACCTGCCCCACCTGGTGTGGACCCTGGAGTCCCTGGCCGAGGGCAAGCTGGTCAACCGCATCGAGGTCGACGAGGAGACCGAGAGGTTCGCGAAGCTGGCCCTGGAGCGGATGCTGGCGCTGCCGTAGCAGGAACGCCACCGGCCCCGGCGTGCTCGGTCACGACGGGGCCGGAGTGCTGTCCGGACGCGCCGGGTCGGCGGAGAAGACGGTTCCGTCGGGAGTGACCGCCACGAGCGCGCCCGCCCGGCGGAACAGCGTGGACACCCAGCCGGAGTTCGTCGCGCGGTCCGAGTGCGGCAGGGACTCCCACAGGACGGTGCCCTCGCCGGAGTCCAGGGCCGCCAGGCGTCCGCTCACGCTCGCGAGGAACACGGTGGCCCCCCGTTCGTCGGTGATGGGCTGTCCCGGCTGCTCCAACGTCGTGCGGGTCCGCCACTGCTGCTCTCCCGTCATCGGCGAGACCGCCGTGACGACGCCGTTGAACGCCGCGAAGCAGAGCAGCCCCTCGGTCAGGGACACCTGACCGCCGGGTTCCCCCGCGAGCGGCACCGTGTCGCGTGCTCCGCTCGTCGGGTTCACGAGCACCGCTCGCGCGTAGGTCTGGTCACCGGAGCTCTCCCGGCTCGTCTCGCTCTCCTCCAGGAAGACCAGACGGCCCTCGGCCTCCCCCAGCGGGACCACCTGGGCGGCGAGCTTGGCCAGCGGGCGGGTCGCGCCGTCCGCGGGGTTCAGGGAGATCAGCCGGGTGCCCGGGCTGCCACCGTCGAACCTGCTGCACACGGCGTACAGACCCTTGCCCAGGTCGTGGAAGGAGCACGCGTGGTCGGCGGGCAGCGGCGCCGACCAGAGGCGGGTGCCGCGGCGGAGGGAACGGGCGGTCACCGTGCGGCTGTCGGGGTCGGGGACGAGAGCCAGCCCGCCCGCGAGGCCGGGGGTGCCGTTGCGTGCGGTCAGGGGCTCCGACCACAGCCGACGGCCGGTGTCGGCGTCCAGGGCGTCGACCGTCCTCGGGTCGTTCTCGGACCGGGTGAGCGCGGAACGGCGCACCAGCACCACCCCGTCGCGGACCCCGAGGAGTTGCCCCTCGTACCCGCTGGCCGACGGCCCGGTCGGGGCGATGTCGGCCCGCCACCGGATGCGGCCGGTCAGCACGTCGATGCGGACCGGCAGGGCGCCCGGTCCGGTGCAGTAGAGGGCGTCGCCGCTGAGTGCGCAGGTCGGTGTTCCCGCGTCTCCGGCGGATCCCGGGGCCCCGGTGACGCCGCTCTCGGCCGCCGCCCGCACCGTGGTGTTCCAGGGCTTCCAGCCGGTCGGCACGGCGGCCCACCGGGAGCTCCTCGTCGGGCTCGGGGAACCGTCGGCATCCGAGCCGCCGCCGTTCGGCAGACCGAGGACGAAGGCGACCGTGAGCGCGACGGCGAGCACGGCGGCCGTCCCGGCCAGGGCGAACAGGCGCCGCCGGGACCGCGCGGCCGGCGCGGCGATCGCTGCCGGCTCCGCCACGGGGTCCGGCCGACATCGCGCCACGGCGGCCGGGTCCTCGAGTATCCCCTCGGGCAGGACCGCCTCGAGTTCTTTCGACAGCTCGTCCAGCGTGGGCCGTTCGTCGGCGGACTTGGCCAGGCAGCGCGACAGGATGCCGCGCAGGGCCGGCGGCAGACGGTCCAGCTGCGGAGCCTCGTTGATGACCCGCCACGCCGTCAGATACGGGCTGTCGGTGTCGAAGGGACCGCGTCCCGTCGCCGCGTACGTCAGGAGGGCGCCCAGGGAGAAGACGTCGGAGGCGGGGCCCACCGAGCGGGCGTCCCTGAGCTGTTCCGGGGACATGAACGGCGGGGTGCCGATCATGTGGCCGGTCTCGGTCAGCGTCTGGTTCTCGGCCGCGCGGGAGATCCCGAAGTCGATGACGCGGGGCCCGTCGTCGGCCATCAGGACGTTGCCGGGCTTGAGGTCGCGGTGCACCACCCCGGCCCGGTGGATCTCCCGCAGGGCCTCCACCAGGCCGAGGACGAGCCGGCGCAGTTCCTCTCCGCGCAGTGGGCCGTGATCGCGGATGCGGGCCGAGAGCGCGGGTCCCGGCACGTACTGGGTGGCCATCCAGGGCCGGGCGGCCTCCGGGTCGGCGTCCACGACCGGGGCGGTGAAGGCGCCGCTGACCTTGCGGACGGCCTCGATCTCCTGCCGGAAACGGGCGCGGAAGACCGGGTCCTCGGCGTACTGGGCGTGCACGACCTTGACGGCGACCTCACGCCCCGAGCGCGACCGGCCGCGGTAGACGACGCCCATGCCGCCGGCCCCGAGCCGGTCGACGATCCGGTATCCCCCGAGTGCCTTCGGGTCGTCCTTGTGCAGCGACACCGCTCCGATCACCCTCCCCCGCAGAGCAGTTCAGGCGCCCAGCATAGGGAAGCCCGCCGAAGCCCGCCGCCGACGGGGGCGACGAGGCGGGCTCAGTCCGCCCTCGGGCGCACCAGCCCCGACTCGTAGGCGATCACCACGAGCTGGGCCCGGTCGCGGGCGCCCAGCTTGGCCATGGACCGGTTGACGTGCGTCTTCACCGTGAGCGGACTGACCTCCAGGCGCTCGGCGATCTCGTCGTTGGAGTGCCCGCCGGCGACCTGGACGAGCACCTCGCGCTCGCGCACGGTCAGCGCGTCCAGGCGGGCGGAGCGGGCGGGGTCGTCGTCGGCCGCGCCGCCCTGGGCGAGGAAGCGGGCGATGAGGCCCTTGGTGGCGGTGGGCGAGAGCAGCGCCTCGCCGCCCGCGGCGATCCTGATCGCGCTGAGCAGTTCCTCCGGCTCGCTGCCCTTGCCGAGGAAGCCGGAGGCGCCCGCCCGCAGCGACTGCACGACGTAGTCGTCGACCTCGAAGGTCGTCAGGATGACCACCCGCACCTGGGCGAGCGAGGGGTCGGCGCTGATCAGGCGGGTCGCGGCGAGCCCGTCCGTGCCGGGCATGCGGATGTCCATCAGGACGACGTCGGCGCGCTCGCGCTTCGCCAGCGCGACCGCCTCCGCGCCGTCGGACGCCTCTCCGACCACCTGCATGTCGGGCTCGGAGTCGACGAGCACGCGGAACGCGCTGCGCAACAGCGCCTGGTCGTCGGCGAGCAGGACGCGGATGGTCATACGGGATCCTCTGCGGTGCCGGGCGCCGCGGTACGGGCGCGGGTCTTGACCGGCAGGATCGCGTGGACGCGGAAGCCGCTCCCGTAGCGCGGGCCGGTGGTGAGGGTGCCGCGCAGGGCGGTGACGCGTTCGCGCATGCCGAGCAGCCCGTGGCCGCCGCCGGCCGGCAGGTTCTCCTCGTCGGCCGGACGCCCGTCGTCCAGGACCGTGACCTCGATGTTCGGTCCCACGCGCACGATGCTGACCTCGGCCTTCGCCTCCGGTCCCGCATGCTTTTGGACGTTGGTCAGGGCCTCCTGGACGACCCGGTAGGCGGCCAGTTGGACGGCGGCGGGGAGCTCGGTGCCGTGGTCGGTGCGGGCGACCTCGACCCGCAGGCCGGCGCTGCGGAAGGTCCCGACGAGCTCGTCGAGGCGGTCCAGTCCGGGGGCGGGCTCGGTGGGGGCCTCGGGATCGCCGGACTGGCGCAGCAGGCCGACGGTGGCGCGCAGTTCGTTGAGCGCTGAGCGGCTGGCCTCGCGGACGTGCGCGAGGGCCTCCTTGGCCTGGTCGGGCCGCTTGTCCATGACGTGCGCGGCCACTCCGGCCTGGACGTTGACCAGGGCGATGTGGTGGGCGACGACGTCGTGCAGGTCGCGGGCGATGCGCAGGCGTTCCTCGGCCACCCTGCGGCGGGCCTCCTCCTCGCGGGTGCGTTCCGCGCGCTCGGCACGGTCCCGGATGGCCTGGACGGCGGCCTGGCGGCTGCGGACGGCGTCCCCGGCGGTGGCGCCGATGCCGGTCCAGGCGAGGATGCCGAGGTTTTCCTGGGCGTACCAGGGCAGCGGCCCGGCGAGCATGGCCGCGCCGGTGAGCACCGTCATGGTGAGCAGACCGGCGCGCACGGTGGTGGGGCGGTCGGTGGCGGCCGCGACGGTGAACAGGGCCACGACGGCGGACATGGCGACGGGGGCGCGCGGATCGCCGGTGACGGACTCGATCACGGAGGCGGCGCCGGTGAGGGCGAGGACCGTCATGGGGGCGCTGCGCCGGAAGACGAGGGCGACGGCGCTGAAGGTGATCAACAGCAGGCTGAGCGGGTCCGGGCTGCGCACGCTCCAGCTGACCCCCTGCTCTCCGTGCGGGTCGACGAAGGAGCCCGCGAGCATGCAGAGCAGCACACCGGCCGCGAGAGAGGCGTCGAGTGCCAGCGGGTGGGCCTTCAGCTGGTGCTGGGCCCGGGCGAGGGGGGTCACCGGGGGGTCACTTTTCAGTTGCCGTCGCTTTCCTTGCCGTAGCCGGGGACCGTGACCGCCGGGCCCCCGCTGCGCCTCAAGGGGCCGCCCCGGACCGCCTGCTCACCCGGGGATCAGGCCGTCGTCGCCGAGCATCTGCCGGACCTCCTCCAGACTCGCGTCCGGCGAGGGGAGGATGAGCTCGGAGGGTTCCAGGGCGTCGTCCGGAAGGGGATCGCCCAGACGGCGGACGGCGTCCAGGAGGGCGCCGAGGGTGCGGTGGAAGCCGGACTCGTCGCCGCTCTCCATCTCGGCGAGCAGCTCGTCGTCCAGCTCGCTCAGTTCGACGAAGTGGGAGTCGGCCAGCTTCCACTGGCCCTCCCCCATGATCCGTACGATCACGTCGCCTCCTCGGCTCCGGGCCCCGGCGCCGGGCTACTGCTTGTCGAAGCGCGGGGTGTCCTGCGGCTGCTGCTGGGACTGCGACGGGCTCGTGCCGCCCTCGATGGCCTGCTGCCCCGAGGACGAGCCTCCGGCGAGCTCCGCCTTCATGCGCTGCAGTTCCAGCTCTACATCCGTACCACCGGACAGCCGGTCCAGCTCGGCCTGGAGGTCGTCCTTGGCGATGCCGGTCGGGTCGTCGAGGGCGCCGGAGGCCATGAGCTCGTCGAGGGCGCCGGCCCGCGCCTGGAGCTGCGCGGTCTTGTCCTCGGCACGCTGGATGGCCAGGCCGACGTCGCCCATCTCCTCGGAGATGCCGGAGAAGGCCTCGCCGATGCGGGTCTGGGCCTGGGCGGCGGTGTAGGTGGCCTTGATGGTCTCCTTCTTCGTGCGGAAGGCGTCCACCTTGGCCTGGAGGCGCTGCGCCGCGAGGGTGAGCTTCTCCTCCTCGCCCTGGAGCGTGGAGTGCTGCGTCTCCAGGTCGGTGACCTGCTGCTGGAGCGCGGCCCGGCGGGAAAGGGCCTCGCGGGCGAGGTCCTCACGGCCGAGGGCGAGCGCCTTGCGGCCCTGGTCCTCCAGCTTGGTGGACTGCGACTGCAGCTGGTTCAGCTGCAGTTCCAGGCGCTTGCGCGAGGTGGCGACGTCGGCGACGCCGCGACGGACCTTCTGCAGGAGCTCCAGTTGCTTCTGATACGAGTAGTCGAGGGTTTCGCGCGGGTCCTCGGCCCGGTCAAGGGCCTTGTTCGCCTTCGCGCGGAAGATCATCCCCATACGCTTCATGACACCGCTCATGGGCTTCGCGCGCCCCCTTCTGACGGACTCCGGCTCTCAGGTCTGCGACAGAACCCACAGTACGGGCCCTGCATCCATTGACGCACTGTTCGGGGACGGATGCGCTCCTCCCCAAGGACGACTGGCCGAGCCCCGGCTCCGGCGTGAGGAGTAGGTGACCCTCAGGGTGAGCGGTAGGTCACCCTGTGCCCCCTCTTCCTGGTTCTCGTCCGGTCTGTCCCTTGTTCCAGACGACTGGTGTTGCCGGATCGTTCCCCTGCGGGCTGGGGTCCATGCTCGGGAGCGCTTACCCTTGGGTTTTGTGTTCCGTAGCCGTGCCAAGGAAGAGAAGGCCCCCGCCCACGCGGTGGTGACCGACTCCAAGCAGCCCCGCGACCCCCAGGCGAAGAAGGGTCGGCCCACGCCCAAGCGCAGTGAGGCCCAGTCCCAGCGCCGTAGCGTCGCCAACACGTCGACGTCGCGCAAGGACGCGGCCAAGCGCCAGCGCGACGAGCGCCGCGCCCAGATGGACCGCCAGCGCCAGGCGCTGGCGGGCGGGGACGAGCGGTATCTGCCGGCCCGCGACAAGGGGCCCGTCCGCAAGTTCGCGCGGGACTTCATCGACTCGCGGTTCAACGTGGCGGAGTTCTTCCTCCCGATGGCCGTGATCATCCTCGTGCTGAGCGTGGTGCGGGTGGGCTCGCTGCAGACCATCGCCCTGCTGCTGTGGCTGGTGGTGATCGTGCTGATCGTGCTGGACTCGCTCGTCACCGGTTTCCGGCTGCGCAAGCAGCTGGCCGAGCGCTTCGAGGGGCACAACCGCCGGGGCGCGGTGGCGTACGCGCTGATGCGCTCGCTGCAGATGCGCCGGCTCCGGCTGCCGAAGCCGCAGGTCAAGCGTGGAGGGCGACTCTGAGCACTGCGGCTTTCTCCGGGGGGGCGGCCAAGGCCTGGCTGAAGAGGCTGGGCGGGCTGCGTGACGTCGTACGTCAGGAGCTGGTGGCCCGGCAGCTCGACGAGCAGATAGCGGCGCGTTACCCGGTCGGTCAGCGGCTGCGGGTGCTCGACGTGGGCATGGGCCAGGGCACGCAGGCGCTGCGGCTGGCCCGGCTCGGGCACCAGGTGACCGGTCTCGAACAGGACCCGACGATGATCGCCGCGGCCCGTGAGGCGCTGTCCGGCGAGCCCGAGGGCATCCGGGAGCGGATGCGGATCATCGAGGGCGACGGCCGGGACACCGGGGTTCACTTCCTGCCCGGCAGCTTCGACGTGGTGCTGTGCCACGGCGTGCTCATGTACGTCGAGGAGCCGGACGCCCTGCTCGCGGGGCTCGCCCGGATGCTGGCGCCGGGCGGGCTGCTGTCGCTGCTGGTGCGCAACGCGGACGCGCTGGCCATGCGGCCGGGGCTGTCCGGGGACTGGACGGGCGCGCTGGGCGCGTTCGACACCGTCTCCTACCGCAACCGGCTCGGTCTGGCCGTCCGGGCCGACCGGCTGGCGACGCTGACCGGCACGCTCGCCGGGATCGGGGCGCCGCTGCAGGCCTGGTACGGCGTGCGGGTCTTCACGGACACGGCCGCGGACGCGGCGCAGATCCCCGACGACGTCGAGGCCCTGCTGACCGCCGAGGAGCGGGCCGGGCGGACGGATCCCTATCGGCAGGTGGCGGCATTGCTGCACCTGTGCGGCGTGCGCGGCTGAGCGCACGCCCCGGCGCTGCGCCCGTTCGGGCGCACGGCGCTCGTTCAGGTGAACGGCGCTCGTTCGGGCGAACGGCGGGCGGGGCGACCGGGGTACGGCCGCCCCGGTGTGCGGCCGAGGTCCTCCGCGCGGATCGGGCGCGGCCGGCGAGCCGGGCCCGATCCGGACGGGAGGCCCTACGCCTCGTTGGCCTGCAGGCTCATCGGACCGTAGATCTCCGCGGAGTCCTCGAAGAGCCGGACCTGGTCGGCGCCGCCTTCGAGGAGGTCCTTCCAGACCTCACCGATCCAGGACTCGGCGTCCCCCTGCGTGGTGAACTCCTCGGGCTGCACCGCGGGTTCGACCTCCGTCCCGTCGGACTTCTCGAACCGCCACGTCCATGCCGCCATGTACGCCTCCCAGCTGTGACCACGGGCAGAGCAGAAGCCGGATCCAGGTCCGGCTTCTGCTCCGCAGCCTAGTCGGATGCGCAAGACCTGGTCGGACGCGCGAAAATCAGCTCCGTGGAAGTCACTCTGCTCGGTACCGGCGCCCCGGCGGGCCTGCCCCGCCCCGACTGCTCCTGCGCCGTGTGCGCGACCTCGCTCGGCGCGCACGCGCGCGCCGCGACCGCGTTGCTCGTGGACGGGGCCCTGTTGCTCGACCTGACTCCGGGCGCGGCGTTCGCGGCCGCGCGGGCCGGACGGTCGCTGGGCGGGGTGGGCCAGGTCCTGCTGACGCACCCGCACGACGGTCCGCCGGTGGAGGTGCCGGCCGGGCTGCCGCAGCCCGCCCGCGCGCAGGACGGGCGGGATCTGGCGCTGCTGACGGGGCATCGGGTGCGGGCGGTGGCGATGGACGCGCCGGGCACCGGGTACGCGGTGACGGGACCGGACGGGCAGCGGCTGCTGTATCTGCCGCCCGGCGGCGCGCCGGCCGGGCTGGAGGAGGGCTCGGAGCCGGCCGAGCGCTACGACATGGTCCTCACGGACGTGGTGGGGCGGCCGGACGGGCTGGCGAAGCTGCGGGCCGTGGGCGCGGTGGGCCCGACGACCGACGTCGTCGCCGTCCATCTGGACCACGACGTGGCGCCGGGCGCGGAGCTGCGGCGGCGGCTCGCCGCGGCGGGCGCGCGGGCGGTGCCGGACGGTTCGACGCTCACGGTGGGGGTCTACGAGGACGTGCCGGACGTGCCGCGGCGGACGATGGTGCTGGGCGGCGCCCGGTCGGGGAAGTCGGTGGAGGCCGAGCGGCGGCTGGAGTCCTTCCCCGACGTGCTGTACGTCGCCACCGGAGGCTCCCGCGGCGGCGACACCGAGTGGGCCTCGCGGGTCGCCGCGCACCGGGAGCGGCGGCCGGGGTCGTGGCGGACGACGGAGACCTGCGACCTGGAGCCGCTGCTGGCCCAGGAGGGCGCGCCGCTGCTGATCGACTGTCTGTCGCTGTGGCTGACGGACGTCATGGACTCCGTCGGGGCGTGGGACGACGCGTTGTGGGCGGACGGCGGCGAGCGGGGCCTGCGCTCGCGCGTGACGGAGCTGGCGCGGGCGGTGCGCTCGGCCCGGCGGACCGTGGTGCTGGTGTCCAACGAGGTGGGTTCGGGGATCGTGCCGGCGACGGCGTCGGGGCGGCGCTACCGGGACGAGCTGGGGCGGCTGAACGCGGCGGTGGCGCAGGAGTGCGAGCAGGTCGTGCTGGTGGTCGCGGGGCAGGCGCTGGTGCTGCGCGGGTGAGCGCGGGCCCGCCCGGAATCAGCCGCGGCGCGCGACGATCCGGTAGGCGTTGGAGAAGCGGGTGCGGCGCAGGACCGGGGCCAGAAGGTGGTCGAGGGCCGCGGCCGGGGCGCTCAGGGAGCCGGCCGCCCGGGGCACTCGGGTGCGGTCGGCGTAGAGCGAGACGGCCGCCGCCAGGTCGAGCGGGGCGTGGGCCGCTCTGCGGTCCGTGAGCACGATCTCGCAGCCCCGCGCCTCCAGTTCGGACCGGAGGTTGGCCAGGGTGATCAGGTGGAGGTGGCGGGGCTGGTCGTAGGAGTGCCACCACTTGCCTAGGACGCGTGCGAACGCGCTGGCGGGGTCGGGGAGTTCGAGCAGCAGGTGGCCGCCGGGACGCAGGGCGGTCAGCGCCGCCGCCAGTTCCCGTCGGGGGTCCCGGGTGTGTTCCAGGTGGTGCAGCATGCTGACCACGTCGTAGCGGCCGCGCAGCCGGGACAGGACCTGAGGCTCCGTCAACTGCCCCACGTGGGCTTCGTCCAGCCGGCCCGCCACCCGCGCCCGCTCCGCTCTCCGGGTCGGGTCGACGCCGTCGAACGCCGTGTAGGCGAACAGTTCCCGGGCGGCCGCGGGGAAGGGCGCGTCCCCCGTCCCGACGTCCAGCCAGCTCTCCGGCTCGGGGAAGCGCAGCATCGTGCGGGCCGTGGCCAGCAGGCGTCCGCGGTCGACGGGCCGGTTCTCCTCGGCGGCGTAGAGCTCGAGCCCCTCGGAAGTCAGGCGTGGGTTCTGGAAGACGTGCGCGCAGTCCCGGCACTCGTCGAGCGCGAACAGGCCGGGTCTGCGCAGCCGCAGGTCCGGTGCGCGCAGCCGGGTGCGCAGTCGCTTCGAGCCGCACCAGGGGCAGTCGTCGCGGCGCGGCTCGTGGACGGGCCTGTACGGCATGAGCGGCTCCGGGGCGAAGGAGGAGGGGGTGAGATGCGCGGAGAGGGGAGAGGGGGGCGGAACGGACGGTTGGCGGCGGGCGGAACGGACGGTTGGCGATATACGGCGAAACGGAACGTATGGGATACCGGTGCGGGGTGCAACGACGTCGTGCCGGTGTGGTGGCGATGTGGCGCGGAACCGTTCGATCGGTGCCGGTACTGTTCGGCGAATGAGCTCGCTTAATCTCGACGACTTCACCGATCTGATCGAGCGCCCCGACGGCGGGACGCGCCGTGACGCGGAGGCCCGCCGGGAGCGCCTGATCGTGCCGCCCGGATCGTTGGGGCGCCTGGACGACCTGGCTGAGTGGCTGGCGGCGGCGCAGGGCTCGTCGCCGGTGCGGCCGATCGAGCGGCCGCGGGTGGTGCTGTTCGCCGGCGACCACGGCGTCGCCGAGCTCGGCGTCTCGGCCCGACCCGCGGGCAGCGCCGCGGAGTTGGTGCGCGAGGTCCTGGAGGGCGGCCGTCCGGTGTCCGTGCTCGCCCGTCGGCTCGACGTGCCGGTGCGGGTCGTGGACATGGCGTTGGACTGCGACCCGGGCGCGTTCCCGCCGGACGTCGTGCGGCACCGGGTGCGGCGCGGCAGCGGCCGCATCGACGTCGAGGACGCGCTGACGCTCCAGGAGGCCGAGGCCGCCTTCCTGGCGGGCGTGGCCGTCGCGGACGAGGAGGCGGACTCCGGCACCGATCTGGTCGTGCTCGGCGACGTGAGCGTCGGCGGGACGACGGCCGCGGGCGTGCTGGTGGCCGCGTTGTGCGGGACCGACGCGTCCGTGGTGACCGGGCGCGGCGGCGAGGCGATCGACGACCTGGCGTGGATGCGCAAGTGCGCCGCGATCCGGGACGCGCTGAGGCGGGCGCGGCCGGTGCTCGGGGAGCAGCTGCAGCTGCTGGCGACGGTGGGCGGGGCCGATCTCGCGGCCATGACGGGTTTCCTGCTCCAGTGCGCGGTGCGCAAGGTGCCGGTGGTGCTGGACGGCGTCGTGGCGGCCGCCTGCGCGCTCGTCGGCCAGCGGGTCGCCTTCCGGGCGCCCGACTGGTGGCTGGCCGGCCACCGGAGCGGTGAGCCGGGGCAGGCGAAGGCGCTCGACCGGATGGCTCTGGAACCGCTGCTGGACCAGGGCGTGAAGGTCGGCGAGGGCGCCGGGGCGCTGCTCGCCCTGCCGTTGGTGCGGGCGGCGGCCGCGCTGGCCGCGGAGCTGCCCGAGAAGCCCGAGGCGGCCGCCGAGAAGGCCGACGAGGGCGCCGCCGAGAAGGGCGACGAGGGAGCAGCGCAGGAACGGGCGCCGGAGTAGGCCCTCGCAGCGGGACGACGGAGGGGACGACGGAGCGGGGAGCCTGGGAGCCGGAGCGGGAGCCTGGGAGCGGGAGCGGGACGGCTGTCCAAAAGGGACAGGCGGCGCCAAAAGAGCGGTTTACCGGAAGTGCAGCCATATGATCACCGATCATGGGCAACACCCGGGGCGCCGCCGCCTTCGCCGTCTGGTACCTGCGCGCCGTCGCGTTCGTCAACTTCCTCAGTGCGGTGTGGGTCTCCCTGGGGCAGGACGTGCGGCGGCACAACCAGCAAGACCTCTTCACGCCGTATCTGCTGACGGCCGGGTTCGCGTCCGGGGTGTTCACCGCGTTCCTGGCCGTCACCATGCGGCGGCGCAAACGGGCCGCGTGGATCCTGAACCTCTGTCTGAGCGGGGCGTTCCTGGGCCTGTTCGCGCCGGCCATGGCGTTCGAGGAGATCCGCGGCCGCCCCCAGAACTGGGTCTCACTCGCGCTGACCGCCGCCTTCGTGGCCGCGCTGGTCGCCGGGCGGCGGGAGTTCTACGCGAAGGGCGACCGGTCCAATCCCCGGCTCGCCGCGGCCGTCGGGGCGGGCGGACTGCTGGCCGCGTCGCTGCTGGCCGCGCTGCTGGTGACGGCGACCGACCGGTCTCCCGCCCCCTCCACCTTCCTCGAACGCTGGCGCTACGGCGCGCTACGGCTGGTCTCCGTCGCCGCCGACGACTATCGCGTCGCCGGGATCACCACTCCCACCTGGGTCGACGTCGCCGTCAACGTGCTGAGCACGGCGCTCGTCCTCGCCGTCCTGTACGCCGCCTTCCGCTCCCGGCGGGCCGTCGACCCGCTCACCGAGGACGACGAGAAGCGGCTGCGGGAGCTTCTCCACCGGCACGGCGAGCGGGACTCGCTCGGGTACTTCGCCCTGCGCCGGGAGAAGAGCGTGCGCTGGTCGCCGACCGGGAAGGCGGCCGTCGCCTACCGCGTCCTCGGCGGGGTGTCGCTGGCCTCCGGGGATCCGCTCGGCGATCCGGAGGCCTGGCCCGGGGCCATCGAGCCGTGGCTGGCCGAGGCGCGGGCGCACGGGTGGATCCCGGCGGTGATGGGGGCGAGCGAGGAGGCCGGCACGGTCTACGCCCGGCACGGGCTGGACGCCCTGGAACTCGGCGACGAGGCGATCGTCGACGTCGCCGAGTTCACCCTGGAGGGGCGGGCCATGCGGACCGTCCGGCAGGCCTGCAACCGGGTCAGGCGGGCCGGGTACACCGTGCGGATCCGCCGGCACGAGGACATTCCGGCCGACGAGATGGCGTCCCTCGTGCGACGCGCCGACGACTGGCGGGACGGGGCCACCGAGCGTGGCTTCAGCATGGCGCTCGGCCGGCTCGGGGACCCTCGGGACGGACACTGCGTGATGCTGGAGTGCGCCGACGCCGCGGGCGAGCCGCGGGCGCTGCTCTCCTTCGTGCCGTGGGGGCCGCACGGGCTGTCCCTCGACCTCATGCGCCGGGACCGCGACTGCGACAACGGACTGATCGAGTTCATGGTCATCGAGCTGCTGCGGCTGGCCCGGCGCGCGGCGGAGGGCGGAGAGGCCGGGGGGCTCCGGATCACGCAGCTCTCGCTCAACTTCGCCATGTTCCGCTCGGTGTTCGAACGGGGTTCGCGGCTCGGCGCCGGGCCGGTGCTGAGGCTGTGGCGGTCGCTGCTCGGCTTCTTCTCGCGCTGGTGGCAGATCGAGTCGCTGTACCGCGCCAACGCCAAGTACCGGCCCGTCTGGGAGCCGCGGTTCCTGCTCTTCGAGACGAGCGCCGACCTGCCCCGGATCGCCGTCGCGGCGGCGCGGGCGGAGGGGTTCCTGGAGGCGCCGGGGCTGCCGAAGTGGCTGCACCGCAGGCGTCTGGAAAGCCGTCGGTGAGGCGGCTCGTCCGCTGGGCCCGGGCCGAGTGGGGGCCGCTGTACGCGGCCGTCCGCAAGCCGCTGGCGGCGCGGCGGTGGCGGGCGGCGCCGATGACCCTGGCGGCGGTGTGCCTGACGTCGGCGACCCAGATCGTGCAGAACCAGCCGTGGGGCTACCGGCCGGTCCAGGACCTCGGGGCGGTGCGGGCCGAGGACCCCCTGGGGCTCGCCCTGCTGCGGACCCCGTTGTCGCTTTTCGTCCCCGCGCTGGACCTGCCGGTGTGGGGCGCCCTCGCGCAGGTCCTGCTGGTGTTCGGGATCGCGGAGCTGTGCCTCGGCCGCTGGCGCACCCTCGTCATCGCCTACGCCGCCACCCTCGCCGGGACCCTCTACGCGCGCCTGGGCATCGCCCTCGGCCCCCAGGGCCCGCTCGGGCTGCCCGCCTCCGACGCCCTGGTGGTGGACACCGGCCCGTCGGCGGCCGTGGTCGGCCTCGCGGTGTTCCTGGGCTGGCGGCATCGCGCGCACGCCACGGCCGCCGCGGTGATCGCCGCGATGGCCGTCGAGGTCGCGCTGAAGGGCAACCTGGCGGGCAAGGAGCACCTGGCGGCGATCGCGGCGGTCCTGGCGCTGTGCGGGGCCGCTCAGGCGCGCCGGCGTCAGCGCGGCCCGGCGGAGCCGGTGAGTTCCGCGTCCGTCTTGCCGCCCAGCCACTCCCCCACCAGCCGGCGCGGGCGGGCCCAGCGCCGGTCGTGACGGTAGGCGCGCAGCGTCGCCCTCGCCCGCGCGCGGGGACGACGCCGGTAGAACCGGCGGGCCCACAGCGAGCCGGGGCGGGCCAGCCGGACCAGACCGATCAGGCCCACGAAGGGCACGAAGACGCTGAACACGGCCGTCATCACCTTGCCCTTGGTCAGCACGGCCAGCGAGAAGAGGACGTTGACCGCGACGGTCGCCAGCACGCCTCCGCGGTCCTGCAGTTCCTCGTGGCTCATGTCGTTGACGCCGAACGGCGCGAAGCCCACCAGCAGCAGTCCGCCCAGCGCCGCCGTCAGGACCACGGCCTCCACGCTCTTGCGGCCCGCCTCCGTCCAGTACACGTCGTCCAGGTGCAGGATCAGCGCGAACTCGTCCAGGACGAGCCCCGTCCCGATGCCGAAGATCACCGCGCAGACGCCCGAACCGAAGCCGTGCCGCCCGCTGGCCACCGCGCCGAAGCCGCCCGCGACGGTCAGGACGACGCCTGGGACCACATGGTGGATGTGCACGCCGCCGGAGCTGATGTTGCCGAAGGGGCCCTTGCCGGCCCGGATCAGCCGGGTGATGACCCGGGTGATCAGGAAGGTGAGCACGAACGCGGCCAGGGCGAGCAGCAGGGGGAGCTTGCCCGGTTCGACGACGTTGCGCTGCAGCCAGTGGCCCATGCCGTCAGTCTCGCGGGCGGCGGGGCGGGCTGCCTCGCGGGTGCGGCGTCCGGGCTACTCTGCCGCCGTGTCCACGACCTCGCCCCTCGACGGCCTCCGCTTCGCCTTCGGCACCCTGTCCGTGCTCCCGGTCAGGGTGACCCGCTGGGACCGTGCGGCCGCGCGCGGGGGCATGCTGAGCGCGCCCCTGGTGGGGCTGGTGGTCGGCGGGTGCGCGGCCGGACTCGGGCTGCTGCTGCTCCGGCTCGGCGCGAGCCCGCTGCTGGCCGCCGTGGCCTCCGCCGCCGTGCCCGCCGTCCTCACGCGCGGGCTGCACCTCGACGGGCTGGCCGACACCGCGGACGGGCTGGGCAGCGGCAAGCCCGCCGAGGACGCGCTGCGGATCATGAAGCAGTCGGACATCGGCCCGTTCGGCGTCCTCACGCTCGTCCTGGTGCTGCTGGCCCAGGTGGCCGCGCTGACCCAGCTCTACGAGGTCTCGTGGGCGCTGGGCGCGCTGGCCGCCGTGGTGTCGGCCGTCGCCGCCCGTCTCGCGCTGACCCTGGCGGCCCGCGACGGGGTGCCGCCCGCGCGGCCGGAGGGGCTGGGCGCGGCGGTGGCGGGGGTGGTCCCGGTGCGCGGCGCGGTCCTCGCCGCCGGCGCCGTCGCGCTGGGCGCGGCGGGCGCGGGAGCCTGGTGGGGGCCGTACGGGAGCACAGGCGTGGTCGTGCTGATCGGGTCGGGAACGGTCCGGGCGGGAGCCGCCGGGCCCCTCTTCGAGCCGTACGACGCCGTCGGGCCGGCGCTGGCGGTCCTCGCCGCCCTCGTGGCCGCCGAACTCCTCCTGCGGCACTGCACGCGCCGGTTCGGCGGCGTCACCGGGGACGTCTTCGGCGGGCTGGCGGAGACGGCGGCGACCACCGCCCTGGTGGTGCTCTGTCTGGGACGGTGAACGCGAGCGCCCGTCAGCAGGATTCGCGCCAGGCTCCCAGTTCCTCCTTCTTCCGCAGTGAACTGAGCTTCAGGCGGCGGGAGTCGGCGCAGAAGGCACTCGTGGGCAGTTCGTACTCCACGTGGAAGACCGCCTTGCCCGCCTCGATGAACGGGGTCAGCTCCGCGCATTCGGCGTACTGCGCGCACTGTTCGTTCACCGCGAAGTCGAAGTCGCCGACGAGGGCCGGGATCTGGTCGAGGTCGTTCTTCAGGCCGACGGCCATGCCGCGCTCATGGGCGAGCCGGGCGACGAGGCGGTTGTAGCGCAGTTGGTCGGCGGCCCCGATCGGGAAGCCCGTGCTGTTCCGGTAGCCGTCCATGTTGTCCGGCTCGACGGCGTCGAAGCCCTTGTCGCGGCACATGTCGAGGCGGGCCGCCAGCAGCGGTTCCAGGACGTCCGTCCTGCGGACGTCGAGCCAGCGCTCCCCCGCCCAGCCGTTGCCCTCGCCGATCACCGCGGCGGGGAACTCCTTCGCGTCGGGCCGCCAGTCCTCCCAGGCTCCGGTGGAGAGGTAGCAGACGACCCGGCGGCCGTCGGCGTGCAGGCCGGCGACCGTGGCCGCGTCGTGGTCGAAGCCGTCGATGTCGTAGACCGGCACGTCGACGGAGGTGTCCAGGCG
>NZ_JBHVYK010000117.1:0-22677 GCF_042880855.1 Streptomyces sp. NPDC058291 | reverse complement strand
GGCCTACTCCGGCGCCCGTTCCTGCGCTGCTCCCTCGTCGCCCTTCTCGGCGGCGGGGGCGGGGGGGGGCGGGGGGGGGGCCGCCGCCGCGGCCCCCCGCCCGTCCGGTGCACCGCCGCCAGGGGCCACCCGCGATCCGGCCCCACCCGAGCCGCCCACACCCGCAGGCGGCTCCGCAGACCGGAGATCCCCATGGACATATCGACACAGCAGACAGACACGGACGACACCCCACCTCCCCCGGCCCCGCCGCCCCCGTCTGCCGAGCAGAAGCGCGCGGCCCGCGGCGCCACCCGGCCCGGTGACCGGATCTTCCTCGCCCTCTCCCGCGGCTCGGGCATCTTCCTGCTGGTGATCATGGCCGCCATCGCGGTCTTCCTCACCTACCGGGCCTACCTGGCCATCAGCAAGGACGACGCGAACTTCCTCACCGCCTTCGAGTGGAACACCAGCCTCCTCCCGCCGAAGTTCGGCATCGCGGTGCTGGCCTTCGGCACGGTGGTCTCCTCGGTCATCGCCATGGTCATCGCGGTCCCGATCGCCGTGGCGATCGCCCTGTTCATCACGCACTACGCCCCGCGCCGGATGAGCGGCCCCGTCTCGTACGTGATCGACCTGCTCGCCGCCGTGCCGTCCATCGTGTACGGCCTCTGGGGCGCGCTGGTCCTCGTCCCGCACATGGACGGCCTGTTCGGCTGGCTGGACGACTACCTGGGCTGGACCGGCGTCTTCTCCTGGGACCAGGGCGCCCCGCGCTCGATGCTCACGGTGGGCATCCTGCTGGCGGTGATGATCCTCCCGGTCGTCACCAACGTCAGCCGCGAGGTCTTCCGCCAGGTCCCGCAGATGCACGAGGAGGCGGCCCTGGCGCTGGGCGCCACCCGCTGGGAGGTCATCCGCATGTCGGTGCTCCCCTTCGGCCGCTCCGGAGTCATCTCGGCCTCCATGCTGGGCCTCGGCCGCGCGCTCGGCGAGACGATGGCCGTGGCCACCGTGCTCTCCCCGGACTTCGACATCCACGCCAGCCTCCTGAACCCCGGCGGCGGCACCTTCGCCCAGAACATCGCCAGCAAGTTCAACGAGGCGACGGAGTTCGGCCGTGACGCGCTCATCGCCTCCGGCCTGGTCCTGTTCGTCATCACCCTGCTGGTCAACGGCGCGGCACGCATGATCATCGCCCGCCGCAAGGAGTACTCGGGGGCCAACGCATGAGCCACGCAAGCGCAGTAGCCGACAAGACCCCGAGCACCCTGCGGGGCGCCAGTCTGCCCAAGTGGTTCTCCTGGGCCCTGGCGGCCGGGTCCGTCGCCCTGGCGGTCGTCATCGGTCTCGCCGGCGGCCTGGACAGCAAGCTCCAGTGGGGCCTGATCGCCGGCATCCTCTTCGTCGTCGGGACCTACGGCATCGCCGCGAAGGTGGAGGGCAGCCGTCAGGCCAAGGACCGGATCGCGACGAGTCTGGTCTGGGTGGCGTTCCTGCTGGCCGTGGTCCCGCTGGTCTCGCTCCTGTGGACGACGATCACGCGGGGCGTGAAGGTCCTCGACGTCTACTTCCTGACCCACTCCATGGGCGTGGTCGCGGACAGCGAGCCGGGCGGTGGCATCTACCACGCGATCCTCGGCAGCCTGGAGCAGGTCGGGCTCGCCACCGTGATCGGCGCCCCGATCGGCATCCTGACGGCGATCTACCTGGTCGAGTACGGCCGCGGCAGCCTGGCCAAGGCGGTCACGTTCTTCGTGGACGTCATGACCGGCATCCCGTCCATCGTGGCCGGCCTGTTCATCCTCAGCCTGATGCTGATGCTGGACATGCAGCCGTTCGGCTTCGCGGGCTCGCTCGCCCTGGCGATCCTGATGATGCCGGTCGTCGTACGCTCGACTGAGGAAATGCTGAAGCTCGTCCCGAACGAGCTGCGCGAGGCCTCTCTCGCCCTGGGCGTCCCCAAGTGGCGCACCATTCTCAAGGTGGTGGTCCCGACGTCGATCGGAGGCATCATCACGGGCGTGATGCTGGCGATCGCCCGCATCGCCGGCGAGACGGCCCCGGTCCTGCTCCTGGTCTTCGGCAACCCGTTCATCAACGCGAACCCCTTCGAGGGCGCGCAGGCGTCGCTGCCGCTGTACATCTACCAGCAGTACGCGCAGAGCGCGGGCTCGACGGCGGCGTACGACCGCGCCTGGGCGGCGTCGCTCACGCTGATCGCCTTCGTGATGATCCTGAACCTGGTGGCCCGCGGCCTCGCCCGCTGGAAGGCCCCCCGTTGACACTGTGCGGCCGCCGCCGGGCGGCCGGGTCGCTGAAGCGGCCACGGCGACTGATCCATACGACCGGGAAGTGAAGCAGAAGACATGGCCAAGCGAATCGACGTGAGCGGGCTGACCGCCTACTACGGATCCCACAAGGCGATCGAAGACATCTCGATGACGGTGGAGCCGCGCTCGGTGACGGCCTTCATCGGCCCCTCGGGCTGCGGCAAGTCGACGTTCCTGCGCACGCTGAACCGCATGCACGAGGTGACCTCGGGCGGCCGCGTCGAGGGCAAGGTGCTCCTGGACGACGAGGACCTCTACGGCGCGGGCGTGGACCCGGTGTCCGTCCGCCGCGAGGTCGGCATGGTCTTCCAGCGTCCGAACCCGTTCCCGACGATGTCGATCTTCGACAACGTGGCGGCGGGCCTGCGGCTGAACGGCAACTACAAGAAGTCCGCCCTCGCGGACATCGTCGAGAAGTCCCTCAAGGGCGCGAACCTCTGGAACGAGGTCAAGGACCGCCTCAACAAGCCCGGATCGGGCCTGTCGGGCGGACAGCAGCAGCGGCTGTGCATCGCGCGGGCGATCGCGGTGGAACCGAACGTCCTGCTGATGGACGAGCCCTGCTCGGCCCTCGACCCGATCTCCACTCTCGCCATCGAGGACCTGATCGGCGAGCTGAAGGAACGCTTCACGATCGTCATCGTGACGCACAACATGCAGCAGGCCGCCCGCGTCTCCGACCGCACGGCGTTCTTCAACCTGTCCGCGGTCGGCCGGCCCGGCCGGCTGATCGAGCTGGACGACACGGAGCGCATCTTCTCCAACCCCTCGGTCCAGGCCACGGAGGACTACATCTCCGGCCGCTTCGGCTGACCCCGGACCCCTCGCGGTGCTGCATGGCGGTGCCACCGCGAGGCCGCAAAGAGCCCGCCCCCCGGCTACCGGGGGGCGGGCTCGCGGCGGCTGGGGGCCTCGGCTACAGGAACGCCAGGTCCACGATCCAGAACGCGCAGGCCGCGACCACCCCGGCCGCCGGCATGGTGATGAACCACCCGAGGACGATGTTCTTGGCGACGCCCCAGCGCACCGCGTTGATCCGCTTCGTCGCCCCGACGCCCATGATCGCCGAGGTGATCACATGCGTCGTCGAGATGGGCGCCTTGAACAGGAACGCCGTCGTGAACATGATCGACGCCCCCGTCGTCTCGGCGGCGAACCCCTGCGGCGGATCCAGCTCGATGATCTTGCGTCCGAGCGTCCGCATGATGCGCCACCCGCCGGCGTAGGTGCCCAGCGACAGCATCACGGCGCAGGCGATCTTCACCCACACCGGGATCGGGGCGTCCGGCCCCTGCACATCGCCGATGACCAGGGCCATCACCACGATGCCCATCGTCTTCTGGGCGTCCTGCAGACCATGTCCCAGCGCCATGCCGGCCGCGGAGACGGTCTGGGCGATCCGGAAACCGCGCTTGGCCTTGTGCGGATTGGACCGCCGGAACAGCCACAGGATGGCCGTCATCACCAGGTAGCCGACGACGAGACCCACCACCGGCGAGACGAACATCGGAATGACGACCTTGTCCAGCACGCCGGACCAGATCACCTCCGTGCCACCCGCGAGCGCGGCCCCCACCATCCCGCCGAACAACGCGTGCGACGACGACGAAGGCAGCCCGAAGTACCAGGTGACGAGGTTCCACACGATCGCCCCGACCAACGCGGCGAACAGGATCCCCATCCCCTTGGAACCCTCGGGGGTCTCGATCAGCCCCTTGCTGACGGTATGCGCGACGCCGCTCCCCAGGAACGCGCCGGCGAGGTTCATCACCGCCGCCATCGCCAGCGCCGCACGCGGCGTCAGGGCCCGGGTGGAGACGGACGTGGCGATGGCGTTCGCCGAGTCGTGGAAGCCGTTGGTGTAGGTGAATCCGAGCGCGACGCCGATGGTCACGATCAGAGCAAAGGTGTCCATGAAAGGTTCAGGACTCCTTGACCGCGATGGTCTCCACCGTGTTGGCCACGTGCTCGAAGGCGTCGGCGGCCTCCTCCAGCACATCCACGATCTGCTTCAGCTTGAGTACCTCGATGGCCTCGTACTTGCCGTTGAAGAGATGCGCGAGCAGCTTGCGGTGGATCTGGTCGGCCTGGTTCTCCAGCCGGTTGACCTCGATCCAGTACTCGGTGAGGTTCTGCATGGTGCGCAGGTTCGGCATGGCCTCGGCCGTCAGCTCCGCGGCCCGCGCCAGCACCTCGATCTGCTGCTCGACGCCCTTGGGCAGCTCCTCGACGTTGTAGAGGACGACCAGGTCGACGGCCTCCTCCATGAAGTCCATGATGTCGTCGAGGGAGGACGCGAGGTTGTAGATGTCCTCGCGGTCGAAGGGCGTGATGAACGAGGAGTTCAGCTGGTGGAAGATCGCGTGCGTCGCGTCGTCGCCTGCGTGTTCCGCGGCCCGCATACGCTCTGCGATCTCGGCCCGGGCGGAGGTGTCCGCCCCGAGGAGTTCCATCAGGAGTTTCGAGCCCGTGACGATGTTGTCCGCGGACGCGGCGAACATGTCGTAGAAGCTCGTCTCCCTGGGGGTCAGACGAAAGCGCACGTGGGGTCCTCAAGATGCATCGGTTTCGGTCAGGCTGATGCTAGGCGCATCATCCGGCCACGGCTAATGGGCCGTCCACCAGTGTCGCCCATCAGCCCCGGCGACCGGCAGGGGGGCGACCGGCGGAGTACCCGCGACGACCGTGTACCCGCCAAAGTTCGGTACGATATACCCAGTAGGGGTATATGTCTTGAGCTGGAGCGCTGGAGGACACCATGACGACCACCGAGGCCGGCGCGGAAGCCCCCTCCGCCTCCGAGGCGGACCACAGCCCGGAGCCCGCCGCCGAGCCCGGCCGCGGCCCCGAACACGCCGCCATGGCCGAAACCGGACGGTCCGCCGCCACGACGGTCCACGGCTACCACGACCAGAAGGCCGAGCACCTCAAGCGTCTGCGCCGCATCGAGGGCCAGATCCGCGGCCTGCAGCGCATGGTCGACGAGGACACCTACTGCATCGACATACTCACCCAGGTCTCGGCGTCCACCAAGGCCCTGCAGTCGTTCGCCCTGCAGCTCCTGGAGGAGCACCTGCGCCACTGCGTCGCCGACGCGGCGCTCAGGGGCGGCGACGAGATCGACGCAAAGGTGGACGAGGCGACGAAGGCGATCGCCCGCCTACTGCGCACCTGAGCCGACCGGCCCGTCCGGTTCCTCGCCGACCCGCAGCACCTGGTCGATGCTCTCCATGCTGAGCCGTTCCTCGCCGGCCGCCGAGGCCGCGATGATCAGCTCCCCGCACAGCTCGATCTCGGCGAGGGCCACGTGGTCCTGAACTGCCGTACCGCCGCCCGGAGCCACGCGCGTCACCTCGTCCCTGCCGTCACCGACTTCCTAGAGTAGGGAGCGCTATACACCGCGCGCATGGCACGGACGGGCTAGTCCTTGTGCCGCCCGTGGCCGAAATCACCCACTCGAAGCCGGTCGAAGCGGGTCGAAGCCGACCACCGGAGCGCGTTCAGTCCTCGGCGATCCGGCCCGCGTAGATGTCCCCCGCCGCCGGCAGCCGCACGTCGACGGGCGCGCCGAAGTCGTAGAGCAGCGTCGTGGAGGCGACCGCGACGGCCTGTCGCCGCCCGCCCTGTCCGCCGCGCCCGGCCTGCTCGCCGCGCCCGGCCCGTCCGGCCTGTCCGTGCCGCCCGTCGTCCGCGGCCCGTCCGTTCAGGAAGCTGAACCGGTGCCGGATCTTGCGGATGCGCCCTTCGTCGTCCAGATACACGTCGAACGGCACCCGCGCCGTGGCGAACCCGCTCGCCGCCGCCCGCAGCGAGTCGCGTCCGCCCGCCGACGCGTCCCGCGCGGCCACCGCGAGGTCGGCGGTCCCGCGATAGTGCCGCACCGCCGTCCCGGCCACCTCGGTCCTGCCCACGTACGTCGCCGTCCGCGTCCCCCGCAGCACCTCGGCGGCAGCGAACGGATCGGTGGCCCCGCCGGTCACCAGGTTCCCGTCGGACAGGGTCGCCGTCTCCACCCGCACCCATTTGTCAGCCGGCACACCCGCGCCCCGGTTCTTCATGAACAGGGCCCCGGGCGCGAGAAGTTCGGTGATCGGCCGGTGCTCGCTG
This sequence comes from Streptomyces sp. NPDC058291, assembly GCF_042880855.1. NCBI lineage: Bacteria > Bacillati > Actinomycetota > Actinomycetes > Kitasatosporales > Streptomycetaceae > Streptomyces > Streptomyces sp. NPDC058291. The sequence continues at coordinate 16,258 of NZ_JBHVYK010000117.1, read as the reverse complement.
GTCCCGGACGGATCCTGGGGCAACAGCACCTTCAGCTCTCCGAGCTGCCGGCGGTAGTCGTAGACCCCCTGGCCCCGGATCGTGACGCGGGTCCCGCCGGTGGCCATCTCCATCGACGTACGCGCCTTGGACGTGCCCGCTTCGACGAGGGCGTCGGCGGCCCGGTGCAGGATCTCGACGGGATCGCCGGCCCGGCCGTCCTCGGCGGCGTCCCCGGTCGCGGAACACCCGGCGGCGCACACGCACAACCCGGCCACGATCCCCGAGAGGACCGCGGCGCCCCGCTGCCTGCGCTGGCGTTCCGTCATGGCCTGTCTACCCCCAGCCGGTAAGTCCGTCACGGGCCTGCTGCCGTACCGGCTAACGACGGCCGAGTGCCCCCCGTCACGCGGGGCTGCGGGCCGGCGACCGCCGTACGGGTCCTGTGCCGGAAACTGGGTACCGTTGTCCTCGTGACATCGCAGGACGGCTCGGCCCCTTCCCGCCCCACCGGGGAACACAGCACCACGACCGTCGAACAGGGCCGGTTCTGTCTGGCCCGCTGCACCTGCGGGTGGCGCGGTCCGGCCCGCAGGGCGAGAAGCCTCGCGAGATCGGACGCGGAGGCCCACCTGCGCGACTGACGTCACCGTTCCGTCACCGCTCGGGCCCGCCGGAACCTGTGGTTCGCCGACCCCGTCTCGCTCGGTGCAGGCGACGGGCGGCCGAGGAAAGGCGCAGGACATGGAACGGCGTACGTTCATCGCGGGCGGCACGGCCGCGATCGCGGCGGCAGCGACCGCGTGCAAGGCGACCGGCGGCAGCGCGAGCGCGTCCACCGGGCCCGCCGGGAGCACCGGCTCCACCGGGACCACCGGGACCACCGGGACCACCGGAGCGGCGCTGACGACGACCAGCGTCTCCGCCCCCGCCACCTGGGCGGCGCTCGCCCATGACCTGGACGGCACCCTGGTCCGTCCCGGCGAAACGTCCTGGGCCACGGCCCGTCAGCTCTACAACACCCGCTTCGACGGCCTCAAGCCGGCGGCTGTGGCCTATGTCGCCCACGCCGACGACATCCGTACCGCCATGGCGTACGCGCGCGCCCACCACACCAAGGTCGCGATCCGCAACGGCGGCCATTCCTACGGCGGTTGGTCCTCGGGCGACGGCCGGCTGATCATCGACGTCTCCCGGCTGAACCGGGTCCGGGCGAGCGGCGGCACGGCCGTGGTCGGCGCGGGCGCCAAGCTGATCGACGTCTACCGGGCGCTCGCCGCCAAGGGCGTCACGATCCCGGCGGGGTCCTGCCCGACGGTCGGCGTCTCCGGCCTGGTGCTGGGCGGCGGCCACGGGGTCGTCTCCCGCGCCTACGGCCTGACCTGCGACAGCCTCACCCGGGCCACGATCGTCACCGCGGACGGCAGGCAGCTCACCGCCGACGCCACGACGAACAAGGACCTGTTCTGGGCGCTGCGCGGCGCCGGCAACGGCAACTTCGGCGTCGTCACGGAGCTGGAGTTCACGACCCACCCCGCCCCCCAGGCCGTGACGGCCTACCTCACCTGGCCCTGGTCGAGGGCGGCCGCGGTGGTGAAGGCCTGGCAGGAGTGGGGGCCGTCCCAGCCCGACGAGATCTGGTCGTCCCTCCACGTGGCGAACGCGCCGGGCGGCACGCCCACCGTCTCGGTCTCCGCGTTCTGCATCGGCACGTACGGCCAGCTCCAGAACGCGGTGGACCGGCTCGCGGACCGGGTCGGCGCACCCGCGGCGAGCGTCTCCCTGCGCCGCCGCACCTACGAGCAGGCGATGGAGGTCTACGCCGGCTGCTCGTCCTTCTCCTCCGACGCCCGGTGCCATCTGCCGGGCTCCACCCCTGGCCGTTCCCCGCAGGGTGCGCTGGGCCGCGAGACGTACGCGGCCCGCTCGGACTTCTTCGACGTCTCGCTGTCGGCGGGAGGCATCCAGGCCCTGCTGAAGCAGATCAGGACGGTCCAGGGCGGCTCGGGCAGCATCGCCCTGACGGCCCTGGGCGGCGCGGTGAACCGGGTCTCCCCCACGGCCACGGCGTTCGTCCACCGCCGCTCGCGCATGCTGGCGCAGTACATCGCCTCCTGGCGGGCTGGGACGACGGGCACAACCGCGCAGTCCTGGCTCAACACGGCCCACCGGGCGATGGCCCCCTACGCCTCGGGCGCCGCCTACCAGAACTACGCGGACCCGACGCTGACGAACTGGCGCAAGGCCTACTACGGCGCGGCGCTCCCCCGTCTGACGCAGCTGAAGAAGCAGTACGACCCCAACGGCTTCTTCACCTACCCCCAGGCCCTCTGAGCGCCCCTCAGGCCCCGTGCGGCGCCCGGGCCGCCCGCCCCCTGACCGCCTCCGGACGGTCGGAGGGCCGAGGGGCTACGAGGGGCTAGGCGGCGAGGTCCCGTTCCTCCGCGGCGAGTTCGGGGCGCGCGCCGGCCGCCGCACCGTCCCGCTCCCCGGCCCGGGCGTCCCGGCCGCGCACGAGCCACCCGGCCCGCGGCGACCGGTCGACGGCCTTCAGCACCGGCATGAGCAGCATGGAGGCGATGGGCGACAGCAGCAGCGTCACCGCGGTCCCGAGCGCGAACCCCCCGACCACGTCGGTGGGGTAGTGCACGCCCATGAACACCCGGCAGAACCCTTCGAGCAGGGCGATTCCTATCCCGACGAGCCCGAACCTGCGGTTGGCGACGAACAGTCCGACGGCCATGGCCATGGTCAGGGTGGCGTGATCGCTGACGAAGGAGTAGTCGGTCTTGCCGGAGACGAGCACCTCCAGCCCCTGATGGTCCCGGAAGGGCCGGGGCCGCTCCACGAAACCGCGTATGGGCACGTTCACCAGCACGGCCACCCCGGCGGCGAGCGGCGCCCACACCAGGGCGGCGACGGAGGAGGCGGCCTCCTCGGCCCCGCCGGGCCGCCGCCGCACTCCCCACCAGCACCACACGATCAGCAGCACCATGGCGAGCAGCAGCCCGTACTCGCCCACGAACTCGACCACCCGGTCGAGCCAGTGCGGCGCGTCCTTGGCCAGCCCGTTGATGTCATAAAGCAGGTCGACGTCGGGGTTCGACCCGGATTCGGCGAGTCCAGCCATGGTGCTGCGGCCCCTTCGTCGTGTTCCGCTCGGCGCGCCTCACACGCGCCCGCTCCAACAGGAACGCACGGCCCCGGTTGATACGTTCCACTCTCCACTGAATGATCACTCAGACGTTATCGAAGAGAGACAGATCCCCGCAGCTCAGAGCGGGGGTGACGAGCCGCCTCAGACCGTCGTCGGGAGCGCTTTCGCGCCATCTTCGGTGACCCGGGTGGCCCCGAAGTACTCGGCCGTGTCGATGGGGTCGAACCGGATGACGGCGCCCGTGTACGGCGCGTCGATCATGTACCCGCCGCCCACGTAGATCCCCACGTGGTGGATGGCCCGCGAGTTGCCGGGGTCGGTGGAGAAGAAGACCAGGTCCCCGGGCAGCAGCTCGCCGCGCTTGGGGTGCGGCCCGGCGTTGTACTGGTCGTTGGCCACGCGGGGCAGGGTGATCCCGACGCTGTCGTAGGCGGCCTTGGTCAGACCGGAGCAGTCGAAGCGTCCGCCCTGGTCGGCGGTGCCGTTCCCGCCCCAGAGATAGGGCGTGCCGAGCTTCTTCTGGGCGAAGTAGATGGCCCCGGCGGCCTGCTTCGAGGGGTCGACCCGGGTGACGGGGGCGGCGAAGGACTCCTCCAGCGTCGTGATCGTCTTGACGTAGTTGCGGGTCTCCTCGTACGGCGGGACCCCTCGGTACCGGATGACCGCGTCCGGCCCCGCGTTGTACGCCGCGAGCATGTTGTGGGTGATGTCCCCGGGGACGCTCTTCACGTACGACGCGAGCTGGCAGTCGTACGACGCGGCCGACGGAATCGCGTCATTCGGGTCCCAGACGTCGCGGTCGCCGTCCCCGTCGCCGTCGACGCCGTGCGTGGCCCAGGTGCCCGGGATGAACTGCGCTATCCCCTGCGCCGCGGCACCGCTCTGCGCGCGCGGGTTGAACCCGCTCTCCTGGTAGAGCTGAGCGGCCAGCAGCGCGGGATTGAGGGCGGCGCAGAGATTGCCCCACCGCGCCACGAGCGACTGGTAGGCGGTGGGCACCGCGCCCTTGGCCAGTTGCCTGGTCGCGCCGCCCACCTCGTTGGCGAGGTTCCCGCCGATGACGTACACCCCGATGACGAGCGCCATCATGAACGCGGTACCGGCACTGGTGACGGCGGCCACCACGATCCACGTCTTACGCACCGTCAACCGCCCCTCACCGCCCAGGAGTCCGCCCCGGACAGTGTAGGGGCGGCCCGCTCTCCACGGGGTGAGCACAACGCGACGGAAAACCCCGTGCGCCGACCGGGCCCCCGGCGGCGGACGACACCGCGCCCGCCGGCCCGGCAACGCCTCCGGGCCGTCCCTAGGGGTCGGCGGTGGCGGCGCCGTACAGGTGCGCGGCCTCCGCGCCCAGGACGACGCTGTACGACACGTCGTCCGTGGCGCCGCCCTGCTCGTGACCGCCCAGGACTCCCACGACCTGTCCGTCGCCGTTCACCCACGGGCTGCCGCTCGTGCCACCGGTGAGGCCCGGGCAGGCGATGCGCTGCTGGGTGGGATTGTGCGCGGTGGGCCGGTTCGTGCAGCGGACCGGCGCCTCGGCGGTGTTCGGATACCCGGTGACGGTCACGGCGGTGGCCCCGGTGGCCGTGCCGGTGACGAACCGGTTGCCGCCGACGACGTCCTCGACGCCCTTCGCCTCCCGCTCGTCGAGCACGGCGAACGCCACGTCGCTGTCCTCGTCCCGCTTCCGCGCCCATCCGTCGGGCAGGAAGACCCGGTCGACCTTCCAGACGCCGTAGGGGGCCCGGCCCTTGCGGTAGCCGGGCACGAAGACCATCTCCCCGCGGTTTTCGAGGCAGTGCGCCGCCGTGGTGACGAGGTTGTGGTGCGGGCTGCGCACGACGGACGCGGTGCAGAAGTGGCCGCCCGCGAATCTTCCGGCCTCGGCGTCCTCGGCGGCGAACAGCGCGCCGACCCGGGCGGTCTGGGGCGTCGCCACCGCGACGGCCGTGACCCCCAGGGGGCCGGGCCCGCCGTCGGCGGCCGCCTCGGAGGCGGAGGTGACGGCCAGCATGACGACCGCACCCAGGAGGGCGTTTCGCTTCATCGGGTTCACTGTGTCCCACGAAGGTGAGAGAAACGTCGGTTACCTCTTTCGACGCTACCCGCACTTCGCCCGCACAATCTTCCCGTTCCCGAACCCGCGTGCGAGGACCGGTGGGAGTGGCGGTGCGGGTGGCGGTGCGCGCAGGCGGTCGTCGCGACCTGCTGCGGTTCGGCCATTGGAGTGACTCCGGCGAGCTCGCGCGGAGGCTCCTTGGTGTACATCTGTACATCCGGGCGGGACTGCGGACGTCACACCGCCCGCAGTCCCGCCCCTCACCTCGCTCCGCCCGTTCCTCCCCTCCTCACCCTCACCCTCACCAAGGACGCCCGTAGTGACCGACATCCCTGCCGACCTCGTCTGGACCCGGGCCGCTCCGCCGGACGCGACCGGGCCCGGCCCCTGGATCGAGATCGCCTTCGGCGCGGGGGACGACGGCGAGGCCCCCGTCTATCTGCGCGGAACCGACGATCCGCAGACCGTCGTCACCACGAACCGCCGTAAGTGGGACGCATTCGTCCTGGGCGCCCGCGCGGGCGAATTCGACCATTTCACGGAAGGCGTGCGGGAAGGCGGAACCGAGTTTCCCGGATGACGTGCCCCTCCCGAATGACGGGTCGCAATCCGGAGGATCCCAAGCCGAAGGGCCCCTCGACGGTCGTCGAGGGGCCCTTCGTGCCGGATCTTTCCCTTTACCAGCGGTACCAGCGGCCCTTGCGGCCACCGTGCCCGGCGGGGCGGACCACGAAGCCCACCAGCCAGACCGCCAGCACGATGACGGCGATCCACCAGAGCGCCTTGACGGCGAAACCGGCGCCGAACAGAACCAGCACGAGAAGCAGAACGAGAAGCAGGGGAACCATGTTTATCAACCTCCGCGGAGTCAGGTGCCCCGCGAAATCCCCTTCACGCACACAGATTTTCGAGGCATGACCGCGGAATTCCGGGTCATCAGGGTCTCCGGCGTCGGACGACCCGCCGGAGAGGCCCCGGAGCCGCGCCGGCGACCGGTCGGCGCCCTCGCCGGGTGAAGCGTCAGAGGAATCGGCGGATCGGCAGCACGGCGGCCTCCCGCGCCCGCTGCAGCACGGAGCGCCGCTTCCAGCGGCCCGCCCGGATCAGCTCGGCCGCCTTCACGTCGTCGTCGAAATGACCGTCCAGCGTGGCCGTGAACTCCTGGTCCAGCACGGCCAGCATGATCTCCTCGTCGTGGTCGAGGGAACGGCGGTTGAAGTTGGTGGAGCCCACCAGAGCGGCGACCCCGTCGACGGTGATGACCTTGGCGTGCATCATCGTCGGCTGGTACTGGTAGATCTTCACACCGCAGGCGGTGAGGTCCTCGTAGTAGTGCTGGCCGGCCAGCTGGCAGACCCGCTTGTCGGTGTACGGACCGGGCAGCAGGATCTCCACCTCCACACCCCGCCGGGCGGTGGCGCACAGGAGTTCGATGAAGAAGGCGTCCGGCGAGAAGTAGGCGGTGGCCAGCCGGAAGCGCTCCTCGGCGGACTCCAGCATCACCCGGATCAGGGTCTGCATGTCCTGCCAGCCGAAGCTGGCCGAGCCGCGCACCACCTGCACCACCGCGTCGCCCTGGGGGCGGTGCGCGACGAACCGGTCACGGTCGTCGAAGAGCTCGTCATGGCATTCGGCCCAGTTCTGCGCGAAGGCGGCGGCGACGCCGTCCACGGCCGGCCCGCGGACCTCGACGTGCGTGTCGCGCCACTCGTTCTCGTTGCGGGCGTCTCCGCACCACTCCTCGGCGATGCCGACCCCGCCGGTGAAGGCCGTCTGCTCGTCCACGACGAGGACCTTGCGGTGGCAGCGGTGGTTCTGCTTCAACGGCGACAGGGTCAGGGGTCGCCGGAACCAGGCCACCTGCACGCCGGCCCCCTCCATCTCCTCCAGCAGCTCCTTCTCGATCAGCCGACTGCCGAACCCGTCCAGCAGCAGCCGCACCCGTACACCCGCCTGGGCCCGGTCGGCCAGGGCCCGCGCGAACTCACGGGCGATGTCTCCCCGCCAGTACACGAACGTCATCATGTCCACGGTGTGCTCGGCCGCCCGGATGGCCGTCAGCATCGCCGGAAAGATCTCGTCCCCGTTGCGCAGCGCGGTGAGGGAGTTGCCCTCGGTCGCCGCGATGCCGATCAGCCGCTCCAGACGACGCCGTATGCGGTCGGCGCGCTCGGGGAACCTCGTCGCCCGCACCGGGATTTCGGCGTCGGGGGCGGTCGGCTCGGTCCGGTCCGTACTGGTCATGAAGTCACCGGCCGGCGCGGGAGGGGACAGGAGAGCCGCGCGGCCCGGTCCGGCGCGGGAACACGGCGAGCAGACTTTACTCCGCCTTCACATCGCCCCCGACGGGGGAGGCGGCGGCCGACGCGCTCCCCGACCGGACCGCAGCGGCACCGCCCTCTCCATGTCGTCCACCGGCCGCGGCCGGGCCGAGAAGGTGTGGAACACGAGGCCCACCGAGGACACGGACGCCTTCACCGGCTGACCCCGCATCACCTCCGCCACCCGGAAAAGCCGCGGTGGGCCGTCGGGGCCACGCGCGGTGAACGGTGAACGGGCCGCGGCATCCAGCCGCGGCCCGTTCGCCGTTCGCCGTTCTCTGTGCGGACCGTGAGATCTTCGTCATGAGACCATCGAAACGTACGCTCACCCGACCAGCCGTCAGAAACGGCGCAGGGCCGTGAAGTGGGCTAACGACGGAACCACACCACAGGTTCCGCTCCGGCCTCATTGCCCGGCGTTACCCGTCGTGATACACAGAGTGACCATACGAGCCAATCGTACGAATGCGGCCCGTGAATGACGCCAAGTCGACATACGACGGCGACTTCGTCAGCGAGAATGAGACGTGACCTCTGCACCGGCAGAGGAACTGCGGAACTACCCACCAGGGGCGGTGACTTACATGCTGTTTGCGGCCGACAAAGGCGACATCAACACCATCATCGGCGGGATCGCTCCGGACTGGGGGCCCTTCGGCAGCCTGGGCAACGAGGCCAAGGTGATGATCGAGGTCGTGATGGCGGTCGCCATCCTCCTCTGCCTCGGCATCGCCATCTGGGGCGCGGCGAAGCAACGTATCGGCGCGACTGCCCTGCGGGACACCTTCAGTGCGGAACAGGGCAAGGGCCTGATCATCGCCGGCCTGACGGGCGTCTTCATCATCGGCTCCCTCGGGACACTGTTCACGATCGTGTACGGCATGGCCGTGTAGCCGCGACCCTCCGTACCACCCCAGTCCCCTCCGGGCGCACCCGGCCCGCCACCCCCACCCATCTGTCGTGCCCACCGGCTGAGGTTGCGTTTCCCTGATGTCCCTGATGTCGAGTCACCACACCGCGCCCGCGCGGGAACCAGCACGGCTACCGTCGTACTTCTACGCGTTCCGGTACGGCAGCGAGGGGGCGTACGCGGCATGACTCGCGGCGACGAACACGACTACGGCGAACCCGCGCGCACCGAGGAGGGCCGCGGCTACGGCGGAACACGCCTGCGCCTGCCCGAGAACGACCCCTACGGCGGAGCCCGCAAGGGCGGCCGCTCGTCGTCGCGCAGCCTGGTCACCGTGGTCGGCGTCGTCGTCCTGCTGATCGCGGCAATCGCCTTCGCGAACCGCGGAGGAGACGATCCCGCGTCGACGTCGACCGGCGGCCCCAAGGCCGACAAGCCGGTCGCGACGAGCACGACGGCCACCGGCACGAAGCCCGTGCAGTCCAAGACGGGTGGCATCCCGTCGGGCTTCGCCCACACCCAGCAGGGAGCCGAGTCGGCCGCCGCCAACTTCGCGGTCGCGCTGGGCTCGACCGGCATGTTCCAGAAGGACAGCCGGCACGACCTCGTCGACACCGTGTACACCGCCGCCACGGCGGCCCGGCTCCAGCCGGCGATGGACCGGGCGTACTCGGCCGACTTCCTCGCGAAGATGGGCCTCGACGCCGACGGCAACGCCCCCACGGGCGACACCTTCGTCTCCCGCGTGGTCCCCGTCGGCACGACGGCCCAGTCGTACTCCGACAGCACCGCCAAGGTCGCCGTCTGGTATCTGGGCCTCATCGGCATGTCCGGGACCACCTCGACCGACCCGGTCACCTCGTCGTGGAAGACCTGGACCTTCGACCTCCAGTGGACCGACGGAGACTGGAAGATCGTCCGCGACACCCAGCAGGACGGTCCCACCCCTGTCCCGGGCGACGACCCCGCGGCCACCTCCGACGTGATCAGCAAGGCCATCCAGGAGTACGGAGGGTTCACGTATGCCCGGTAAGCCGCGCCGTCTGCTCCGGCTCGCCGGAGTCGTGACGGCCCTTCAGACCACGGCCGTCCTGCTGGCCACCCGCGCCCTGGCGGCTCCCTCGCCCGACCCCACGTCGTCGCCGACGCCGTCCCCGTCCGGCAGCCTGGACTGCAGTCTCATCCCCGGCGAAGCCAAGAAGTACTGCGAGAAGGGCAACGCGGGCTCGGGCGCCACCACCAACCCCGGCGTCTCCGACACCCTCGACCCCCTCACCTCCCTCGCCAAGGGCTGTGCCGACGCCGCCTCCTGGACCGTCGACAAGCTCAGCGCGGCCGTGAAGGACACGGCGAACGTGGACTTCACCAACGAGAAGTTCCTCCAGCAGTACGCCGTCGTCTTCGCCGCCTCGACCGTGCTGACGCTTCTGCTGTGGCTGCTGGCCGTCGCCAAGCGGGCGGTGCGCGGAGCCCCCCTCACCACCGCCATCGGCGAAGCCGTCGGCTTCCTCTGGCTGACCGTCCTGGCCTCCGCCTTCACCCCCCTGATCCTCTACACCGTCGTCTCCGCCACGGACGGCATCACCGACGTCCTCGCCAAGACCACCGGCAACCAGACCGACACGTTCTTCGGCACCTTCTCCGCGGCCCTCGCCAAGGGCGAGAACATCGGCGGCGGCCCGATCATGCTGATCGTGGTGTCCCTGGTGTCGATCCTCGCCGCCGGCGTGCTCTGGCTGGAGCTCGTCATCCGGGCCGCGCTGCTCTACGTGGGCGCGCTGCTCGGCACCGTCGTCTACGCGGGCCTGGTCGACAAGAACCTGTGGAGCCACGTCCGCCGCTGGGCCGGCATCATGATCGCCGTCATCCTGGTCAAACCGGTGATAGTGATCGTCCTCGGGCTGGCCGGGGCGCTCTCCGCCGGCGACGGACCGAACGCCTTCTCCGCCGTCGTCTCCGGCCTCGCCATCATCCTGCTCGCCATCTTCGCCAGCGCGATGATCTACCGCTTCGTGCCCGGCTTCGGCGACGAGATCGCCAACGGCCGCAACAACCGCATCATGCAGGGGGCCGAGGGCAAGGCCGCGGCCGTCATCAGCTCCCCGGCGACCCTCGTCGCGCAGGGCATCAAGACGCACAGCACCCGTGCGGACAACAACGGCGGCGGCCAGTCCGGATCCTCCGGGGCCCGCCCCTCCAACCCCGCCAGCGGCGGGGTGGCCGCGCACAGCTCGCGCACCTCCAACGGAGGCGGCGGATCCGTCCCCTCCGCCGCGCCCCCGCCCCGCGCGAGCAACCCGGTCAACACCCCGCACGCCGGCAACACCCGCAACAGCAGTACCAACCGCACGGGAGGTGAAGGGCGTTGACGACCGAGTCCCACGTGTCCCACGCGGTCACGCCCCGCCGTACATACCTGATCGGCCGCGCCAGGCCCAACGCGATCGTCGGCCGCAACCGCGAGTCCGGCGAGATCGCGCTCATCGTCCTCGGCGCGTTCCTCGGCATGATGTGCGGCCTCCTCGTCCCCGTTCTCGCCCTGCGCATCGTCCTGCTGAGCGGCTTCCCGATGCTCGCCGTGGCCGCCGTCTACGTGCCGTACAAGCACCGCACGTTCTACAAGTGGTTCGAGATCAACCGCAGCTACAAGCGCACCCTGCGCCGCGGCACCACGTACCGCTCGTCCGCCGTGGAGGCCGGCACCCGGCTCGACGGCCAGGAGATCGAGGTCGGGCCGCCCCCGGGCATCGGCCGCATCAACTGGCTGGCCGCGCCCTTCGGCCCCGACGAGATCGCCGTCCTCCTGCACGCCGACCGCCGCACGGTGACGGCCGCGATCGAGATCGAGGGCCCGGGCGTCGGCCTGCGCGACAGCGAGGACCAGGAGGCCCTCGTCGACCGCTTCGGCACCCTCCTCAAGCACGTGGCCAACGGCGACGGCTTCGTCACCCGCCTGCAGATCCTGGCCCGCACCCTCCCCGCCGACCCCGACGCCCACGCCAAGGACGTCGCCGTCCGGGGCGACGAGCGGTCCCCCGACTGGCTGGCCCGCTCCTACGACCAGCTGCAGTCCATGGTGTCCACGAGCAGCGAGCAGCACCGCGCCTACCTCGTCGCCTGTATGCACTTCACCCGCGAGCTGGCCGCCGAGGCCCACGCCATGGCCCGCGCCGCCCGCCCCCAGGCCGGCCGCAGACTCGACCGCGACGCCGGCCTCGCCGTCGTCATGGCCCGTGAGCTCACCGACATCTGCTCCCGCCTCCAGGAGGCGGACATCCGCGTCCGCCAGCCGCTGGGCCAGGGCCGGCTGTCCTCCCTCGTCCACTCCATGTACGACCCGGACCACCCCATCGACCACATCCAGGCGATGACCAAGCGCAACGCCTGGCCGGCCGAGCTGGACGCCATGGAGCCCACCTACCTCCAGGCCAAGACCCGCGAATCGTCCACCCGCGCCCCCTGGTGCCACGCCACGGCCTGGGTGAAGGAGTGGCCGATGACCCCGGTGGGCGTCAACTTCCTGGCCCCCCTCCTGGTCCACACCCCGGACGTCATCCGCACGGTCGCCGTCACCATGGACCTCGAACCCACCGAGGTCGCCATCGAACGGATGCTGACGGAGAAGACGAACGACGAGGCGGAGGCGAGCCGCGCCGCCAAGATGAACCGCACCGTCGACCCCCGCGACGTGGCCGCCCACTCGCGCCTGGACCAGCGCGGCGAGGACCTGGCGTCCGGCGCGGCCGGGGTGAACCTGGTCGGCTACATCACCGTCTCCTCCCGCAGCCCCGAGGCACTCGCCCGCGACAAACGGACGATAAGGGCGTCCGCCGGCAAGTCGTACCTGAAGCTGGAGTGGTGCGACCGCGAGCACCACCGCGCGTTCGTGAACACCCTCCCGTTCGCCACCGGAATCCGAAGGTAGGGGCTTCACATGCGGGACCCGATGTCCGTCCTCACCGACGCCTTCACGTCCTTCCTGTTCGGCAAGGTGGAGACGACCCGCCTTCCGGTCCGCACCTCCACCGGCCAGGCCCAGGCGGTCTACCTCCCCACGGCCGCCCCCGGCCTCGGCGACTCCGGCGTCATCATCGGCCGCGAGGTCTACTCCGGGAAGGGCTACATCTACGACCCCTTCCAGCTGTACGGCCAGCAGCTGCCGGCCCCGCACTGGCTCGTCCTCGGCGAGTCGGGCAACGGCAAGTCGGCCCTGGAGAAGACCTACGTCCTGCGCCAGCTCCGCTTCCGCGACCGCCAGGTCGTCGTCCTGGACGCCCAGGGCGAGGACGGCGTCGGCGAATGGAACCTCATCGCGCAGGCGCTGGGGATAACTCCCATCCGTCTGGACCCGGCGGCGGCGCTGGACCACGGCATCCGCCTCAACCCCCTGGACCCGTCGATCACCACGACAGGCCAGCTCGCGCTGCTGCGCACGATCATCGAGGTGGCGATGGGCCACGGCCTCGACGAGCGCGCCGGCTTCGCGCTGAAGGTCGCCCACGCCTACGTCAACGAGACGATCGTGGAACGCCAGCCGGTCCTCACCGACATCGTCGAGCAACTGCGCCACCCCGAACCGGAGTCGGCGGAGGCGATGAACGTCGCCATAGACGACGTGCGGGCCTGGGGCCTGGACGTGGCGCTGGTCCTGGACCGCCTGGTCGACGGCGACCTGCGCGGCATGTTCGACGGCCCGACGACCGTCGGCATCGACCTGGACGCCCCGCTGATCGTGTTCGACCTGTCCCACATCGACCGCAACTCGATCGCCATGCCGATCCTGATGGCGATCGTCGGGGTCTGGCTGGAGCACACCTGGATCCGCCCTGACCGGATCAAGCGCATCTTCCTCGTCGAGGAAGCCTGGCACATCATCAACAGCCCGTTCGTCGCCCAGCTCTTCCAGCGTCTGCTGAAGTTCGGCCGCCGGCTCGGCCTGTCCTTCGTGGCGGTCGTCCACCACCTGTCCGACGTGGTGGACGGAGCGGCCGCGAAGGAGGCGGCCGCCATCCTGAAGATGGCCTCGACGCGCACGATCTACGCCCAGAAGGCCGACGAGGCGAGGGCGACGGGCCGGGTCCTCGGCCTGCCCAGGTGGGCGGTGGAGATCATCCCGAGCCTCACCCCCGGTATCGCGGTGTGGGACGTCAACGGCAACGTGCAGGTGGTGAAACACCTCGTCACCGAGACGGAACGGCCGCTCGTCTTCACCGACCGCGCGATGACGGAATCCTCCGCCGAGCGCACCATGTCCGACGACGACGCCCTGCTCGCCGCCGAGCTGGAACAGGAACGCCGGGCGGCGGCCTTCATGGAACAGCACCTGGCCGACTTGGACGGTTCGTCCGAGTCGACGGTGGCGTAGACGGGCGGGGGTGGCCATGAGACCGGGTGACGAGCAGCGCCGCGACGGCCAGGGAGGCGTCCCCGACGGCCTGCTGGTCGGCATACTCGCCTTCCTGCTCGGCATGACGCTGCTGGTCTGGACGGCCACCGGCCTCGCGGCCCTCTTCGCGCACGGCTCCTGGCCCTCGGGCATCGCCTTCACCCGTACTCCGCAGGCCATGCGCCACCTCGTCGCACAGCCCCATGACGTCGCCGGAGCCTGGCCGGAGGCCGAAGCGCCGGACCTGCCGGGCTATGGCCTGTTCTGGGGCCTGTTCATCGGCGAGCTGATGATCCTCTTCGTCGTGACGGTGTTCGCGATAGGGACACTGGCCCGCTGGAAGACGGTCCGGGCGAGGAGACGCGCACAGACCCCGCCGACAGCGCCGGAGCAGACCCCACCGCCCCACCACGAGGTGCCGACCCCACGCGCCGAAACGGGACCTTCGACCCCCGCGGCGGCCCTGGCGCCCGTCCCACCGAGCACGACCCCTCGACCTGCTCCGACGGACATCCCGCAGTCCGCCCCACAGCCCACGCCAGTACCGACGCCCGCCCCAACGCCCACACCGGCATCGGCTCCGGCTCCGGCTCCGGCGTCGGCATCGGCATCGGCATCGGCATCGGCATCGGCTCCAGCGTCGGCCCCGGTTGAACCGCCGGTCGGTCCGGCCCCGGTGGCACGGCCGGCCCGGTGGGAGGCGAGCCGTTTCGAGGCCGGGGTGCGCTACGCCCCCGCGGACGTCCGCCGCCTCGCCGCCGCGCAGGCCGTGCGCGACGCCGAGGGCCCGGCCCTGGTCCTCACCTCGAACCCCGCCCTCTGGCAGGACACCAAGGACGCCCGGACCAAGCTGGGCCCGGTCCACCTCTACGATCCCGCCCACCGCTGCGACACCCCCGCCCGCCTCCACTGGTCCCCCACCGCGGGCTGCGAGGACAAGGCCACCGCGGTGGCCAGAGCGGCCGCCCTGCTGGCCCCCGTCCGCCCCACCGCCCGTCTGGACCAGGCGGTCGCCGAGACGGCCGAGACCCTCCTGCGCAGCTACCTCCACGCCGCGGCGATCGAGGGACGCACCGTCCGACACGTCCACCGCTGGTCCCAGGGCACCGGAATCCAGGAAGCGGTCCGCACCCTCCGCACCAACCCCAAAGCGGCCCCGGGAGCGGCCGGCGAACTCGAAGCGGCCCTCACCGCGCACCCCGAACGCCGGGACATCGCCCAGGCATTGACCTCCCGAGCCCTGTCCGCACTCTCCACGATCAACATCCGCGAGGCATGCACTCCCAACCGAACTGATGCCCTCGCCTTGGATTCCTTCGCCGACGAAGGGGGAACGCTCTACGTGGTCGGCGAATCCCTCGAGGACCCCAGGACGAGCCCCGGCGCGATGCCGCTGCTCACGGCCCTCGTCTCCAGCGTGGTCGAGCGCGGCCGGCGCATGGCCGAACGGTCATCCCACGGTCGCCTCGACCCACCACTCGCCCTCGTTCTCGACGACGTCGCGGCCGTGGCCCCGATCCCCCAGCTCCCGGACCTGCTGGCCACCGGCCAGGACCGCGGCCTGCCGACCCTGGCCCTGCTCCGCTCCCGCGAACAGGCAAAGGCCCGCTGGCCGCACCAGGAACTCCCGGTGTGACGACGCGGGCGAAGGCTCCTTGCCACCCGCCCGCCGCACCCTCAGCTGTCGCCGGCTGGACGACCGTCACCCCCGCCCGCCTCCGGCCGCTCGACCGCCATCTCCATCTCACGCTGCTCCGCAAAAACGACCCCGGTGGGCGAGAACCCCAGCCGGCGATAACAGGCGAGGGCCCGCCCGTTGTCCTCGTGGACCACGAGCCGCACCCGCTCCGCGCCCCACGACCACGCCCACTCCAGCGCGGCGCCGAACAGCGCCTCGATCGCCCCGGCACCCCGGTGCTCGGCGCGCACGAACACCCCGACGACGCCGCCCTGCAGCCGCTCGACGGCCGCTCCGGCCCAGTCGACGCTGCCCGCCGCCTCCACCAGCACCGTGACGGTCCCGGCCCACTCCCCGTCCGCCGTCTCGGCGATGAACTGCCGGGCGCCGGACGCCCCCTCGGCCCCGCCGGCCGCCCGCTCCCGCCAGGAGTCGTCGGGCCGAGCGGCCGCTTCGTCGTACGTCTCGTAGAAGGCCAGATCGGCGACCGGATCCCGCAGCGCCAGCAGCCTCAGGGCCTTCACCGAGGCCCACTCGTCCGCCCGGACAGCCCGCACCATATACGTGTACATGCAAAGCACCGTACTGCCCGAGCACCGCCACGTTCACCCCTTTAAACCGAGGGCTCCCGACCGACAGAACGTTGACCGTGGGCATAACGCAGAAAACCCCCGCACCAAGAGGTGCGGGGGTTTCCCCTACAATTTGTTCGGCGGTGTCCTACTCTCCCACAGGGTCCCCCCTGCAGTACCATCGGCGCTG
>NZ_JBHVYK010000116.1:0-22685 GCF_042880855.1 Streptomyces sp. NPDC058291 | reverse complement strand
GCAGAACGCATCTGATGGTCCTTCCGTCACGACCGGGCAGCCGACACCTCGTCAGCTCACCTGACCCGGCCTGACGTGATCCACCGTCAGTCAGGCCGCGCGCCGCCACCACTCGGGGCGCTCACCCGGGTGAACCGGGCCGCTGTGCCCAGGCGGCGCGCCGCCGACTCCCCGTCGCGAAAAGGATCACTCCGACGGCGTAGCGGCGAAACGATTCGCTGGGTGAAGGGGGTGTGACGTCCGATCAACTCGGCGGACTCCCGGCGATCCTGATGGCCGCAATCCGCCGATCGGCGCCCCTGGAGTCCCGCTGTCCTGATTCCGGTCCCGATCCCCTTCCGGCAAGGAGTTCTGCTGTGCGTGTTCGTCGTACGGTGCTCGGCACCCTCGGTTCCGCCGCTCTCGTGTTCGCCTCCCTGGGCGCGGTGACCGCCGCCACCGTCAGCCCCGCGGCCGCGAATCCCTGCGGCTTCTACGAGACCGGTTCCGACGCCTTCTACAACCACTGCACCTCCGACGGCTCACGGGTCGTGATCAAGGTCGAGGTGGCCCGTGCGCCCGACTACGAGTGGTGTGTCGGACCGGGCGAGACGTGGCTGGGCTCCGCGTCCCGGATCCAGGGCGCCCACTACACCGGCCGCCTCTGCTGACGTGCGCCGGGGGGCGTCCGGCATGAGGTGCGCGGGGGCGCTCCCTTCCTCGGTCGAGGCGCTGAACAGCCGGAACCCCTCATCCGTAACTCTGGGTAATCCTCTCCCTGGCGTAGGGTCGGGGGTGGGGAGGGTGAGCCGGAGGGGAGGACGACGTGCCGCTGGAGCCGCTGCGGTTCGCGGTCCTGGGGGACGTACAGGTGCGCCGGGGGGACGCCGTACTCGAACTCGCGGGGCCGCAGGAGCGCGCGTTCGTGGCGCTCCTGCTGGTCGGAGCCGGGCAGCCGATCGCCGTGAGCGAGATCGTCGAGGTCCTCTGGGGGGCGGATCCGCCGCGCAGCGCGGTCAACGTCGTCCGGCGCCGCGTCGGCGCGCTGCGACGGTTGCTGGAGCCCGGCCTCGCCCCCCGCGCGGAGGGCCGCTGGCTGGTGCGGCAGGCGGGCGGATACCGGCTGGTGACCGACGGCGACTCCTCGGACCTGCTGACATTCCGCGCGCTGCGCGAGGAGGCGAGCCGGATCGCCGCACGGCAGCCCGAGGGGGCGCTCCGGCTCCTCAAGGAGGCGTTGGCGTTGTGGCGTGGGCCGGTCGCGGTCGGCGTCCCCGAGCGCGTCCGGACGCACGCTGCCTTCGCCGCGGTGGACCGTGAGCGGCTCGCCGCCGTGCGGGAAGCCGCCGACGCCGCGTGGCGGGCCGGGACGCCGGAGGCCGTCCTGGCCGAACTGCGGCGGGCCGCCGCCCGGCATCCGCTGGACGAACCCCTACAGGCCCGCCTGGTCCTCGCGCTGGCGGCGGCGGGGCGGCGGCCGGAGGCCCTGACCGCTTACGAAACCGTGCGGGCCCGGTTGGCCGAGGAGCTGGGGATCGACCCCGGGGCGGATCTGCGAGAGGCGCGTGACGCCGTCCTGCACGCGCGCGCCTCTTCGGTGGCGGTCGGGGAACCGCACCGTGCGCACGCCTCTTCGGTGGCGGTCGGGGAACCTCACCGTGCGCACGCCTCCTCGGCGCAGGGCCCCGCCGTCCCCCGGGACGACCCTGCCGCACCGGCGCCCGCCCTCGCCGTCCCCGACCAACTGCCGCATGACGTGCCGGCGTTCACCGGACGGCAGGCGGAGCTCGACGAGATCCTCCGGCTGCTCGACGCGGCCGTACCGCGGGCGGCCGTACCGCAGACGGACGCGTCGTCGGCGGACGCCTCCCGGCCCCAGGCCGCGGTGATCAGCGCCATCGGCGGCATGGCGGGCGTCGGCAAGACCTCGCTCGCCGTGCACTGGGCGCACCGGGTCGCCGACCGCTTCCCGGACGGCCGGCTCTACGTCAACCTGCGCGGCTTCGACCCGTCCGGCGCCGTCATGGAACCCGGCGAGGCGGTCCGGGGGTTCCTGGACGCGCTCGGCGTGCCGCCCGAGCGGGTCCCGCACGCAGTGGACGCGCAGAGCGCGCTCTACCGCAGTGTGCTCGCCGGGCGGCGGGTCCTCGTCGTGCTGGACAACGCGCGCGACGCCGACCAGGTGGAGCCGCTGCTGCCCGCCTCGCCCGGCTGTCTCGCCCTCGTCACCAGCCGCGACGAACTGGCGGGGCTGGTCGCCGCGCATGGCGCGCGCTCTCTGACCCTGCGTCCCTTCGACGCCGGCCAGGCGCGGGACTTCCTCGTGCGCCGGCTGGGCGCCGAGCGGGTGGCGGCCGAGCCGGACGCGGCCGAGGAGATCGGCGAACTGTGCGCCGGACTGCCCCTCGCCCTCGCCTGCGTCGCCGCCCGCGCCGCCGTCCACCCGCACTTCTCGCTCGCCGCCGTAGCCGCGGAACTGCGCGAGGCCCACGGCAGCCTCGACGCCTTCGCGCGCGCCGACGCCACCGTGGACGTCGGCACCGTCTTCTCCTGGTCCTCGCGCGCCGTCTCGGCGGGGGCGGCCAGGCTGTTCCGGCTGCTGGCGCTGCACCCCGGCCCCGACGTCGGCCTCCCGGCCGCCGCCGCGCTGGCAGGTCTGTCCGTGCGCCGGACCCGGCCGCTGCTGGCCGAGCTCACCACCCTGCACCTGCTCGCCGAACCCGCACCCGCCCGCCACGCCTTCCACGATCTGCTGCGCGCCCACGCCGGCGACCTCCTGCACGAACAGCACACCGCGACCAACCGGCAGGCGGCCCTCGACCGGCTCCACCACCACTACCTGCACACCGCCCACGCCGCCGACCGGATCCTCGCCCCCAACGCCGACCCGCTGCCCCCGCCGCCCGCGCCCGAGGGCGCGCGCCCCCATCCCCTCGCCGACGACGACCACGCCCTGGCCTGGCTCACCGCCGAACACGCGGCGCTGATCGCCCTCGTCGACGCGGCCGCCGCGTCGGGGCAGCCCGAGCAGGAACGTCTCGCCTGCCAACTGGCCTGGTCGCTGGAGCCGTTCTTCGACCGGCGCGGGCACTGGCACGACGGGCTGGCCGTACAGCGCACCGCGCTCGACGCCGCCCGGCGCGGTGCCGACCCCGTGCTGGAGGCCCGCGCCCTGCGCGCCCTGGCCCGGGTGGAGGGCCGGCTCGGACTGCACGCACGGTCCGTCCCCCGCCTGGAGCGGGCCCTGGCGCTCTTCACCGAACTGGGCGACGACGCGGGCCGCGCCCACACCCACCGCAGTCTCGGCTGGCAGTGCGAGCAAGCCGGCGACCTGCCCGGCGCCCTGCGCCACAACCAGCTCGCCCTGGACCTGTTCCGCAGCCGGGGCGACCGCGCCGCGCAGGCCAGCGTCCTGAACTCCGTCGGCTGGTACCACGCCCTGCTGGGCGAGTACCGGCAGGCCCTGGAGCACTGCTTCGAGGCGCTCACCATGCTCCAGGAGCTCGGCGACCGCTACGGTCAGGCCGCCACCTGGGACAGCATCGCCTACACCCACCACCGCCTCGGACGCCATCCGCACGCCCTCCTCGGCTACCGCAACGCCCTCGTCCTGCTGCGCGACCTGGGCGTGCCCTACCTGGAGGCCGACATCCTCGTCCGGGTCGGCGAGACCCACCTCGCCACCGGCGACCACGAGGGCGCGCACGTCGCCTGGACCCAGGCGCTCATGCTCCTGCGCGGCCTCGGACACCCCGACGCCGAACGGGTCGAGGCGCTGTTGGCCGCACGGAAGGGCCACGCCGGTGCCGGCTGACGCCGCGCCCCGGCGGACCGGGGACCCGGCCGGGCAGATGCGGTTCGAGGTGCTGGGCCCGGTACGGGTGTGGCGGGACGCACGGGAGCTCGACCCCGGGTTCCCGCAGCAACGCGCGCTGCTCGCGCTGCTCCTGGCGCATACCGGCCGGCCCGTGCCGCCGGCCGAGATCCTCGACGTGCTGTGGGGCGAACGACCGCCCGCCAGCGCGCCGAACGTGGTGCGGCGTTACGCCGGTGCGCTGCGGCGGCTGCTGGAACCCGGGCTGGCGCCCCGCGCCCCCGGCCGACGTCTGCTGCGGAGCCCCGGCGGCTACCTCCTGGAGGCGGACACCGACGAGGTCGATCTGCTGCGCTTCCGGGATCTGACCCGACGCGGCAAGCGGGCGGCCGCCACCGGACGCACCGAGGCGGCGGCCGACCACCTGGTGCCGGCGCTGGGGGAGTGGCGCGGTCCGGTGGCCATGGGCATCCCCGAGTCGGTGCGGGCCCGCGTCCAGTTCACGGCGCTCCGACGGGAGCTTCTGGACACCGCCCGGCTGGCGGCGGACGCGGCCCTGCTGTGCGGCCGCGCCGAGCAGGTGCTGCCCGTCCTGCGCCGGGCCGTCGCGCAGGACCCGCTCGACGAGCCGCTGCACGCCCGGCTCGTGCTGGCCCTGGCCGCCTGCGGACTGCAGGCGGAGGCGCTGGGGGTCTACGACGACGTCCGCCGGCGTCTCGTCCGTGACCTGAACGTCGCCCCCGGCCCCGAGCTGACGGCGGCCCACACCCGGGTGCTGCGCCAGGAGGTGGGCCGGCTGAGGCCCGGCCCCACGGTGCGTCTCGGCCGGCCGGCCGAGGTCGTGGAACGGCGGCGGAGCCCCGACTCCGGCGACGCGGACGCCGCGCGCGGGGCAGCCGAGACGGCAGCCGGACGTGATGGCGCCGATCCCGGCCGGGCGGATGGCGCCGCGCGGGGGAACGGACCCGGCGACGACGACCTGACCGCCGTGCCCGCCGCCGACCGGCCCGCCGGTGCGCCCGAAGCCGTCGAACCCGACGACCCCGACGACTCCGACGACTCCGACGGCCCGGTCGCCGTGGCCCCACGACGCGTCCACGCCTCCGCCGCCGCCTCCGGGGCTTCCGCCCCGCGTTCCGTCGACTCGACCCGCCCCTCCCGCTCTGTGAACGACGGACGGGGAGCCGCCGTGGCGGAGGAATCCGAACCCCGGAGCCCGCGCCCTGCCCACCCCGGGCCCAGCCCTCGGCGCGCCCCGGGGCCACGGCCTCGACTCACGTCGGCCGCTCCCGGCGCTCCCGTCCCATCCGCCGCTCCGGTCGCTCCCGTTGCTTCTCTCGCTCCCGTCGGCCCCCCTCCTCCGGCCACCGCCCCGGCACCTCCCGCGGGCCCCGAGGAGGCGGGCGACCACGGCCGTGAGCCGGAGCCGACGGGCCGGGTACGGCCCGCCCAGCTGCCTGCGGCGCCCGCCCCCTTCGTCGGGCGAGCGGGCGAGTCGCGCCGGCTGGAGGACGCCGTCGACTCGGGCGCGGGTGTCGTCTCGGTCTGCGGCATGGCCGGTGTCGGCAAGAGCGCCCTCGTGCTGGGGTGGGCGCACCGGATCGCCGACGGGTACCCGGACGGCCGGCTGTACGTCTCGTTGCGGGGCTTCGACGGGACGCGGCCCCCGGTGGAGCCCGCCGACGCGCTGCGCGGGGCGCTCACGGCGCTCGGGGTCCCCCCGTCGCGCATGCCGGACGGCGTGGGCGCGCTGACCGGCCTGTATCGCACGGTGCTCAGCGGCCGACGGGTCCTCGTGGTCCTCGACGACGCCGCCGGCACCGAACAGGTGCGTCCGCTGCTCCCGGCCGCACCCGGCAGTCTGGCGCTCGTCACCAGCCGACCGGCCCTGCCGGGGCTGGTCGCCTCGGGGGCCCGGGCCCTGTCCCTGGGGCCGCTCTCCGCCGAGGACGCCCGGGCCTCGCTCGTCGCGCGGATCGGCGCGGAGCGGACGGCCGCCGAACCCGGGGCCGTCGACGCGATCGTCGCCCGGTGCGGCGGGCTCCCCCTGGCGCTGGCCGCCGTCGGCGCGCGCGCCGCCGGCCGACGGGAGTTCCCGCTCGCCGCGCTCGCCGACGAACTGCGCGCGGCCCAGGGCACGCTCGACGCCCTCCCCGCCGTCCGCGCGGCCTTCCTCGGCTCCTACCGGCGGCTGGAGCCGGACGGCGCACGGCTGTTGCTCCTCCTGCCGCGCCACGGCGACGCGGACCTCACCCCGGCGGCGGCCGCGGCGCTCGCCGGGCTGCCGGTGCGCCGAACCCGGTCGCTCCTCGCGGCCCTCGCCGACGCCCACCTCCTCACCGAGCACGCGCCGGGCCGCTACGCCCTCCACGAGCTGGTACGGGCCTTCGCCGCGGGACGCGCCCGGACGAACGGCCCGCAGGACGGTGTGTGAAGCGCTTTCACCGCGGTGTCACTCTTTTTGCACATCCGCCGTTCTACGGTCCGGACGACCTGATCGACGTCCCCCGGAGGCAACGGCGGAAGATGCCCACCACCAGTTCCAGCACCTGTGACAGCCCCAGCGCCTTCGACCGGCGTGCGAGCCGGACTGCCTTCGGCGTCGACATCCTGAGCGCCGAGGAGACGCCCGCCCGGCTGCCGGGCGAGCAGGCCCCGAACCCGGCGCACCGGCTGCTCGCGCGCGACGGCGGCGAGTACCTCTTCGTCGGTCTGCGCGGAGTCGGCGGCCGACGCGCCGCCCCGCTGTCGGAGCCCGCGGAACCCGTCACGCGGGCCCCGGCACCGGCCGTAGCCGCCGCATCCACCGGACTCACGGGTGCCGTCCCGGCCGCCGAGCCCGCCGACTCCGCCGAGCCCGTCGGCCTGCGACTGCAGCCCGGCGACGTCTGCTTCTACGACGTCCGCCGGGCCCCCGCCCTGGCGTTCCGGGAGCCGTTCCGGGCGACGGTCTTCCTCGTCCCGGCCGGGCTGCTGGACCTGACGGAGCCCGACGTGCGCAGGATCGCGCGGAGGCCCGTGGCCCGCGCCTCCCGGCTCGGCGCCCTGCTGTCGCCGCTGCTGTCCGACCTCGCCCGGGCGGCTGCCGAGGCTCGGGCGCCGGTCGGCGAGATGCTCGCCTGGAACGCCGTGAACCTGCTGTCGACGCTCGCCGCCGAGCAGTTGGGCCCGGACTCGCCGGGGAGCCGGGGGACGCCGGGCACGCAGCCGCCGGTGCTCGCGCGGATCCTGGAGTACGTCGAACTGCACCTCACGGAGCCGGACCTGGGCCCGGAGGGCATCGCCCGCGCCCACCACATCTCGGTGCGCTATCTGCACAAGCTGTTCAAGGACGAGGGCGCCACCGTGGGCCGGTGGATCCTGCGCCGCCGTCTGGAGGAGTGCCGGCGCGACCTGACGCGGCACGGCCGGGGAAGCCGGACCATCGCGGCCGTGGCCGGCCGCTGGGGATTCCCGAGCGCCACGCACTTCAGCCGGGTCTTCCGGGCCGCCTACGGCATGTCCCCGCGCGAATGGCGGGACGGCGCCGGGCGGGCCGTGCGGACCGCGCGGGGCTGAACCGTTCACCGCCCGGTGTTTTCCGCCGCGCGCCCCGAAAGCGGCGGGAATTCCGTGCGGTTGTCCGTCCGGAGCATGCGGACTTTCCCCTCGCGTCGACGATCGGCGGTTTCTCCGCCGCGTCCCCGTGATGCGATCGAGATCACCGGCCGCCGCTTTTCCCTCGTCGCCCAAGAACGCGTTGTCAGGGGCGGAGCCGGGAGTCCGCGCACTACAGAGGGCATGCTCGGGAGCGACGACGCCGCGGCGAGCTGGTTAACGAGACGGAAACAATCGCGCACTGCGGCGTGCCCCGTGATCGCCCCGTGATCGTCGCGTGAGCGTGGCACGGACCGGTTCTGTGCGCTGTCGGAACATCGGCGGTGCACGGGTGGACAAAACGCGGTGGCGTGGCAGATTTAGCGTGGCGGGGCAAGACAGCGCACACCGAGAACAGCAGGAGATGCCATGTCCGACGTCGTCGAGCCGGTCACGCCGGTGCTCGAACCGGAGGCCGCGGCGTTCGCCGAGGCGACCGCCAACCCGCCGTACCTCTTCGATCTGCCTCCGGCGGAGGGGCGCAAGGCCGTCGACGAGGTCCAGTCGGGCGAGATCCACAAGCCCGAGGTCGACGAGGAGTGGGTCACCGTCTCCGGCGGTCCCACGGGCAGCGTCCGCGCCCGGATCGTCAAGCCGGCCGGCGCCGAGGGCGTCCTGCCGGTGATCCTGTACATCCACGGCGCGGGCTGGGTGTTCGGCAACGCCCACACCCACGACCGGCTGGTGCGCGAACTCGCCGTCGGCGCCGACGCCGCGGTCGTCTTCCCCGAGTACGACCTCTCGCCCGAGGCCCGCTACCCGGTCGCCATCGAGCAGAACTTCACGGTCGCCCGGTGGATCGTCGAGCAGGGCGCCTCCAAGGGTCTGGACGGCGGCCGGCTGGCCGTGGCCGGCGACTCCGTCGGCGGCAACATGACCGCCGCCCTCACCCTGATGGCCAAGGAGCGCGGCGGCGTCCCGCTGGTCCAGCAGGTGCTGTTCTACCCGGTGACCGACGCGAGCTTCGACACCGGCTCCTACCACCAGTTCGCCGAGGGCTACTTCCTGCGCCGCGACGGCATGCAGTGGTTCTGGGACCAGTACACGACCGACGAGGCCGAGCGCGCCCAGATCACCGCCTCCCCGCTGCGCGCCACCGCCGAGCAGCTCAAGGACCTGCCCCCGGCGCTGGTCATCACCGGCGAGGCCGACGTGCTGCGCGACGAGGGCGAGGCCTACGCGAACAAGCTGCGCGCGGCCGGCGTGCCGGTCACCGCGGTGCGCTTCCAGGGCATCATCCACGACTTCGTGATGCTGAACGCGCTGCGCCCGACGTACGCCGCCGAAGCCGCCATCACCCTGGCCGTCGGCACCCTGCGCGACGCCCTGCACGTCTGACCCCCAGGAGAGAGCACACCCATGACCACCACTCCCACCGTCGTCCTGGTCCACGGCGCGTTCGCCGACGCGGCCAGCTGGTCCGGCGTCGTCGCCGAGCTCCAGGGCCAGGGCGTCCCCGTGATCGCTCCGCCCAACCCGCTGCGCGGCCTGGCCTCCGACGCCGCCTACGTCGCCTCGGTCGCCGCGCAGATCGACGGTCCCGTGATCCTCGTCGGCCACTCCTACGGCGGCGCCCTCATCACCGTGGCCGGTACGACGGAGAACGTCGTCGGCCTCGTCTACGTCGCCGCCTACGCGCTGGAGGAGGGCGAGAGCCTCGGCGAGCTGCAGGGCCGCTTCCCCCTGTCGCCGCTGGTCAGCAACCTGAAGGAGTGGACGTATCCGGTGCTGGGCGGCGACCCGGCCGTCGAGGTCACCATCGCCGAGGACGCCTTCCCGTCGGTGTTCGCCGCCGACTTGCCCGCGGGCGTCACCAAGATCCTCGCCGCATCGCAGCGTCCGCTGGCCGCCGCCGCGTTCGAGGAGACGGCCGCCGCGGCCGCCTGGAAGACCAAGCCGTCCTGGGCGCTGATCGCCGGCGCGGACCAGGCGATCAACCCCGAGGTGGAGCGTTTCGGCGCCAAGCGCGCCGGGGCGACGATCGTCGAGCTCGACGGCGCCTCCCACGCCGTGGCCGTGTCCCAGCCGAAGGCGGTCGCCGACCTGATCCTCGACGCGGTGCGCGCGACGGGCTGACGCTCGTGTGAGGACGGCCGCGCGGACGTGACCCCTGTGCGCGTCCGCGCGGCCCCGCTCGCGCCGGGTCGCCGGCGATCGTGCGGCTCGCGCCCGCCGTGGCCGGTCCCGTCGTCCTCGACCGGGACCGGGTACGGCGTCGCCCCGGCCCGCGCCCCGCCCGGCCTCAGCGGTCGCGCACCCTGCGTACGAGGTCGGCGGCGGCCCCGGGCCACTCGGGGTGGTCGAAGGCGAAGCCCGCGTCGAGCAGGCGGCCCGGGACGACGCGCCGGCTCTTGAGCAGCAGCTCGGTGTCCGAGCGCAGGGCGAAGGCCCCGAGCTCGGCCATCCACCGCGTCGCGGGCAGTCCCGCCGGGACGCCCCACGCGTGGCGCAGGGTGCGCATGAAGGCACGGTGCGGCAGGGGCGAGGGGGCGGCGAGGTTGACCGGCCCGGCGAGATCGTCGCGGGAGATGAGCAGCTCGACCGCGCGGACGAAGTCGTGGTCGTGGATCCAGGACACGTACTGCGCGCCGCCCGCGACCGGGCCGCCGAGTCCGAGCCGGGCCAGCCGCAGCAGGACGTCGAACACCCCGCCCCGGTCCGGGCTCATCACCATCGCGGACCGCAGCGCCGCCTTGCGGGTGTGCGGGGTGTCGGCCCGCTCCTGTTCCCGCTCCCAGGCCCGCGCGATGTCGACGCTGTACCCCCAGTACGCCGGGACGCCCGGCTCGGCGCCGCCGATCACGCCGGTGGCCTCGTCGTTGGGGGCGTCGAACCGGTGGGCGTAGACGGTCGCGGTGCTCATCTGCAGCCACACCCTCGGCGGCCGCGTGGACGCGGCGATCGCCTGGCCCACGACCCGGGCCGATTCCACCCGCGAGTCCATCATCGCCTTGAGGTTGACCGGCGTGTAACGGCAGCTGACGCTGCGGCCGGCCAGGTTGACGACGACGTCGCTGCCGTCGACGGCCTCGGTCCACGGCCCGAGCGTCCTGCCGTCCCAGGCGATCTCGCCGCGGCCCGCGGGGCGCCTGCTCAGCACCACGACCTCGTGTCCTGCCGCCGTCAGCGCACGACGCAGAACGGTGCCCACCTGCCCGGTCCCCCCGGGTAGCACGATCTTCACGAGTAGGGTCCCCTCCCTGTCCGAAGAGGACCCTACCTCTTATTTGAACGTGTTCAAAAGCTGGCGTGCGGGGCGGCACCGGCGCGGGGCCCGCGAACGCGACGGGCTCTCGGGGGAGCGGATGGCGCCCACCGGTTCCGTTCGCTGTCCCGGGAGCGGGGCGGAGGCCTCTTTCGTAGGCGTACGGATTCGTAGGCGTACGGATCGCGCAGCCGGCTCTGAATGCGGCCCGCGCCGAGATCGGCGCCGGAACGTGTGAGCGCGTCGACCGCGGCCGTGCAACCGGCCGGGCGGGCCTGGGGCGTTCACCGCCGGCCGTCGTGGTTATCAGGTCAAGCGTCCCGGACCCTTGACTCGGAACGGGGTCTGTCGCGATCCTCGTCGCACTATCTTGCGCCGGTCATGACAACTGCAGGGGCGATCGGAACCCCGGCGTCGACCGCGCCTTCACCCCGACCGAAGGACGTGGGCCGTGAGCATGACCGGACGCCCGTACCGCAGACGCCGAGACGTCACCCTCGTCTCGCTCCTCCTCCTCGTGCTCGCCGCCCTCCTCGGCCCCACGCCGAGCTCCGCTGCCGGCTCGGACTGGTGGACGCCGACGGCCAGGCCCAACCCCGACTCGCAGATCGGCGTCACCGGCGAACCCTTCACCGGCACCGACTCCGCGGGCCGGGTGCGCGGGTTCGTCGACGCCCACAACCACCTGCTCTCCAACGAGGCCTTCGGCGGACGGCTGATCTGCGGCAAGGTCTTCTCCGAGGCCGGCATCGCCGACGCGCTCAAGGACTGTCCCGAGCACTACCCCGACGGCACGCTCGCCGTCTTCGACTACATCACCCACGGAGGCGACGGCAAGCACGACCCGGTCGGCTGGCCGACCTTCAAGGACTGGCCGGCCTACGACTCCATGACCCACCAGGCCAACTACTACGCCTGGGTCGAGCGGGCCTGGCGCGGCGGACAGCGGGTGCTCGTCAACGACCTCGTCACCAACGGCATGATCTGCTCCGTCTACCCCTTCAAGGACCGCAGTTGTGACGAGATGACCTCGATCCGGCTGCAGGCCAAGCTCGCCTACGACCTGCAGGCCTACATCGACAAGCAGTACGGCGGCGCCGGAAAGGGCTGGTTCCGCATCGTCCTCGACAGCGCACAGGCCCGCGACGTCATCAAGCAGGGCAAGCTCGCCGTCGTCCTGGGCGTGGAGACCTCCGAGCCGTTCGGCTGCAAGCAGATCCTCGACATCGCCCAGTGCAGCAGGGCCGACATCGACAAGGGACTGGACGAGCTGTACGCGTTGGGCGTGCGCAGCATGTTCCTGTGCCACAAGTTCGACAACGCGCTGTGCGGCGTCCGGTTCGACGAAGGCGGCCTCGGAACGGCCATCAACGTCGGGCAGTTCCTGTCGACGGGCACCTTCTGGCAGACCGAGAAGTGCACCGGCCCGCAGCACGACAACCCCATCGGCACCGCCGCCTCCGCGGCCGAGTCGGACCTGCCCCCGGGCACGAAGGTCCCGTCCTACGACACGAACGCGCAGTGCAACACCCGCGGCCTCACCGCGCTCGGCGAGTACGCCGCGCGCGGCATGATGAAACGCAAGATGATGCTGGAGATCGACCACATGAGCGTCAAGGCCGTCGGCCGGGTGCTCGACATCCTTCAGGCCGCGTCCTACCCCGGGGTCATCTCCTCGCACAGCTGGATGGACCTCGACTGGACCGAGCGGGTCTACGGTCTCGGCGGCTTCGTCGCCCAGTACATGCACGGCTCGCAGGGGTTCGTCGCGGAGGCGCAGCGCACCAAGGCGCTGCGCGACAAGTACGGTGTGGGCTACGGCTACGGCACCGACTTCAACGGCATCGGCGACCACCCCGCCCCGCGCGGCGCCGACGCGGCGAACAAGGTGACCTACCCGTTCAGGAGCGCCGACGGCGGTTCCGTGATCGACAAGCTGACGACCGGTTCGCGCACCTTCGACGTCAACACCGACGGCGCCGCCCATGTCGGCATGATCCCGGACTGGATCGAGGACATCCGGCGCGTCGGCGGCCAGGACGTGGTGAACGACCTCCTGCAGGGCGCCGAGTCCTACCTCGGCACCTGGGGCGCCGCCGAGCATCACCAGGCGGGCGTCAACCTCGCCAAGGGAGCCCCGGCGACGGCCAGTTCGTCCGAGTCCAACCCGTTCACCAGCTACCAGCCCGGCCGGGCCGTGGACGGCGACAGCGACACCCGCTGGGCCTGCGACTGGAGCGACGACCAGTGGCTCAGCATCGACCTGGGCGCCACCAACCTCGTCAGGCGCGTCACCCTCGACTGGGAACGGGCGTACGGCAAGGCCTACCGCATCGAGCTCTCGGCCGACGGAACGACCTGGCAGACCGTCTGGTCCACCTCGTCGGGCGACGGCGGCCTGGACACGGCCTCCTTCACCGGCACACCGGCCCGCTACGTCCGGGTGCACGGTGTCGGCCGCGGCACCGACTGGGGATACTCGCTCCACGAGGTGGGCGTCTACAGCAGTTGACGGCCGCCGGGGGACGAACGCGAAGGACACGCTCATGGCACGCATGCCGTCGGCCGATCGGCGCCGGCAGCTGACGGAAGCGGCGATCAGGGCCATGGCCCGGGACGGCGTCGCCAAGACGACGACCCGGGCCATCGCCGCCGAGGCGGGCGTGTCCCTCAGCGTCTTCCACTACTGCTTCGACTCCAAGCAGGCACTGGTGGAGTCCGTCATCACGACCATCACCGACCACTACGTGACGGTCGTCAAGGAGGCGCTGCGGCCCAGGGCGACCCTGGAGGACACCGTCCGGGCCGGCTTCCAGGCGTACTGGGACCACGTCCGCGCCCGTCCCGACGAGCACATGCTGACCTACGAACTCACCCAGTACGCCCTGCGCCAGCCCGGGTTCGAGCACCTGGCGCGCCGTCAGTACGAGATGTACGGCGAGGCCTACGCCGACCTCATCGAGCAGCTCCGCGCCGGCAGGGACCTCAGACTGCGGGTCCCTGTCACCGTGCTGGCCCGCTACCTGGCCGCCATGACCGACGGCCTGACCCTCAACTACCTGGTGCTGGGCGACGAGGCGGCCTGGACCGGCGTCCTGGACACGGTCACCGCCCACATCGCCTCCCTCGTCATGGCCGACGGTCCGGTCCCCGCACCGGATCCGGTCCCCGCACCGGATCCGGCGGCCGCTGCCGGACCCCGGTGACGCCGGCCGCTCAGGGCGCCGTGGCCCGGGCCAGGAGCAGGGCGACGTCGTCGTGGTCCTCGGGGTGGCGCAGGCCGTACAGCAGAAGGTCGCAGATCTCCTCCAGGGGACGGCCCGGCTCGTCCAGGAAGCTCAGCAGGACGTCCAGCCGGTCGTCGATGGGATGGTGACGGGTCTCCACGAGGCCGTCCGTGTACAGGACCAGCAGGTCGCCGGGTGCCAGTTCGGTCGTCGTCGCCTCGAAGGGCACGCCGCCGACGCCCAGCGGGGCCCCGGAGGGCAGTTCGAGCAGCCTGGGGGGCCGGCCGGGGCGGGCCAGCGCGGGCGGCATGTGCCCGGCGTTCGCCATGAGGCACTGCCCGGTACGGGGGTCGAACACGGCGTACAGACACGTGACGATGTAGTGCTCCAGATCGCAGGTGATCTTGTCCAGGTGCTGGAGCACCGCGCCGGGCTCCAGATCGAGGTCCGCGTAGGCGCAGGTGGCCGTGCGCAGCCGGCCCATCGTGGCCGCGGCGTCGATGCCGTTGCCCATCACGTCCCCGACGACCAGCGCCGTCTTGTCCTCGGTCAGCGGGATGACGTCGTACCAGTCGCCGCCGACCTCGCTGGTGGCCTGGGCGGGCTGGTAACGCGAGGCCAGTTCGAGACCGGTGTGCCGGGGCGCGTGGTCGGGCAGCAGACTGCGCTGCAGGGTGAGCGCGGTGTTGCGCACGCTCTGGAACCAGCGGGCGTTGTCGATGGCCACGGCGGCCCGTCCGGCCAGCTCCGCGGCCAGGATGACGTCGTCGTCGTCGAACGGCAGCGGATTGCGGGTGCGTTTGAGGTCCAGGGCGCCGAGCACCTCGCCGTGCGCGATCAACGGCACCGCGAGATACGAGTGGACGCCGGCCCGCGCCAGCAGCGCGCCGGCCTCCGCGTCCCGGGCGATCCGCGGCAGATCGCGTTCGCCGACGTGCCGCACCAGCACCGGGCGACCGGTGTGCACGCACAGGGTGACCAGCCGGTCCCCGTCGTAGGCCGCGAGGTCGCCCGGGGTGTCCGCGGCGCGCACCGCCACCGTGGGGTGACCCGCCTTGAGGGCGAGAGCGCGGAACAGCTCCGGTCCGTTGTCCGGCCTGCGCGAGCGCCGGCAGGCCAGGGCTGAGTCGAGGATGTCCACGGCGACCACGTCGGCGAGCTGGGGCACGGCGATCTCGGCCAGTTCGTGCGCGGTCCGCTCCACCTCCAGGCTGGTGCCGACGCGGGTGGACGCCTCCGCGATGAGGGCGAGCCGGCGGCGGGCCCGGTCGGCCTCGGCGGCCGCACGATGCCGTTCGGTGACGTCGACCACCGAGACGGCCGCGCCCAGCACCCGCCCGCCGGGATCCTCCAGTCGGTAGAACGACAGCGACCAGGCGTGCTCGCGGTCGGGGTCGGTCGGCGGCCGGCCCACGTGGTACTGGTCGAGCAACGGCGTTCCGGTGGTGAACACCTGACGCAGCGCCGACTCGATGGTGTCGACGTCGGGCAGCAGCAGGGTATCCCTGAGGAGGCGGCCGACGTGGTCCTCGGCGGGAACGCCGTCGATGCGTTCCAGGGCCGGATTCACCAGCAGATACCGCAGGTCGGGGTCGAGCAGGGCCAGCCCGATGGGGGACTGGTTGATCAGCCGCTCGCACAGGGCCAGGTCGGTCTCGACGCGCTGCAGCAGATTGTGGTCGGCGGCGATGCCCAGGGCGTAGACGTCCCCGAGATCGTCCTGCAGCCGCATGTTGCGGAACTCCATCACCCGGGTGCTGCCGTCCTTGTGCCGGATGGGGAAGGCGCCGGCCCAGCTCCGGCCGGTCTCCAGCACGTCGGCGAACAGCTTCGCCACCGCCTTGAGGTGCTCGGGGTGGATGAACAGCCGGGCCGCGTACTTTCCCAGCGCCTCCTCGGCGGTGTAGCCGATGAGCTCCTCCGCCTGCGGGGTCCAGAACACGATGCGTCCGTCGGCGTCGACGACCATCGCGGAGACGCTCAGCACGTCGAGCAGTCCGGTGGGCGGGGGCGTCTGGGGGCGGTACACGTCGCCCTCGGAGCGCGTGGGGTCGGATGTCATCGAATCCTCCTCCGGCCCTTCCATGCTGCCTCCCGCCGGGCGCGGGCAAAAGCCGAGCGGGCTCGGCCGGGCCCGCTCGGCGCCGTGCGCATCGGCCGGACTAGCAGGACCATGGTCGTGTGGAGGACGGCACCCATGGATTCTGCGCGAGAAGCTTCCGAGGTCCCGGCGCCCGCAGTCCCGGGCGGTTTCCTGGACGCGTCCACCGACGCGGCGGCGATCGTCTCCGCGGACGGCGTCGTGACCGGCTGGACGCGGCAGGCCGAGGCGCTCCTCGCCCGGCCGGCGTCCGACGTGGTCGGCCGCTCCGCCGCGAAGCTCGTGGCGATGCCCCGCGACCCGGCCCGCGTGGCGGGCGTCGCGGCGCGGTGCCGCGCCGGCGTGGGGTGGAGCGGCGTCGTCTCCCTGCGGCACGGCGACGGCCGCCCCGTCGACGTCGACCTGCGCGTGTCCGCGGCCTTCCGGCTCGGCGGGGCGGAGTGCTTCCTGATCTCGGCGCGCGAGCGGGGCCGGCCGTGGGCGGTCGGCCAGTCCGTGCTCGACGGGTTCCTGACCCGCTCACCGGTCGGGATGGCGGTGCTGGACCCGGAGCTGCGGTACGTGTGGCTGAACGACACCCTGGAACGCTTCGGCGGCGTGCCCCGCGAGCAGCGGCTGGGGCGCCGGCTGAGCGAGCTGCTGCCCGGTCTGCAGGCGGTCGCCCTCGAAAAGCTCATGCACAAGGTCCTGGAGACCGGCGTCCCGGTCACCGACTACGAGTACCTGGGCTGGAGCTGGGCGGATCCGCACCGCCGACACGCCTACTCCACCTCGTTCTTCCCCCTGGTCGGCGACGACGACCGCGTCACCGGGGTCTGCTACATGGTCCAGGACGTCACCGAACGTTGGACCGCGCGTCAGCTGTTGTCGCTGGTCAACGAGGCGGGAACACGCGTCGGCACGACGTTGGACGTGATGCGGACGGCGCAGGAACTCGCCGACTTCTGCGTCCCGCGCTTCGCCGACTTCGTCGTCGTCGACCTCCTGGAGCCCGTCCTCAGCACGGAGGGGCACGGCGCCTGGCTGACCGACGCGGGGCCGGCCCCCGCCCGGCCGGTGATGCGCCGGGCCGGGATGAACTCGGTGCGCGAGGGCTGCCCGGAGGCCGTGGCGCGGATCGGGGACAGGGTGGACTTCATCCCTCCGCCGCACGGCGCGAACCTGCTCCTCGACGGCGAGCCGATCCTCATGCCGGTGCTGGACGGCTCCGACGAGCTGTGGACCGCCGAACAGCCCGAGAGGGCGGCGAACATCGACAGGTACGGACTGCACTCGCTGATCTCCGTGCCGATGCGCGCGCGCAACACCGCCCTGGGCCTCGCCACGTTCGTCCGCTCCCTCAACCCCGTCCCGTTCCAGCCCGACGACGTGCTGCTGGCCCGGGAACTGGTGGCACGGGCCGCCCTGTGCGTCGACAACGCCCGCCGGTACACCAGGGAGCACACGGCGGCCGTCACCCTGCAGCGCAGTCTGCTGCCGCACGCCCTGGCCGGCGGCACGGCGCTTGAGGTGGCCTCCTCCTACCTTCCGGCCGACCCCACGGACGGGGTGGGCGGCGACTGGTTCGACGTCATCCCGCTGTCCGGGGCGCGGGTGGGCCTCGTCGTCGGCGACGTGGTGGGGCACGGCATCGCCGCAGCGGCCAGCATGGGGCGGCTGCGCACCGCGGTGCAGACCCTCGCCGACATGGAGATGCCCCCGGACGAGCTGCTGGCCCACCTCGACGACCTCGTCCTGCGGCTGAGCGCGGAGCGCACCGACGACACGGCGGCCCCGCACGCCTCGACCGGCTTCCTCGGGGCCACCTGCCTGTACGCCGTCTACGACCCGGTCACCCGACGGTGCACGATGGCCCGCGCCGGCCACCCGCCCCCGGTCGTCGTCGCCCCCGACGGGCAGGTGTCCTTCCCCGAGCCGCCAGCCGGGCCGCCGCTGGGGCTCGGCGGCATGGCGTTCGAAGCCGCCGAGATCGAGCTCGCCGAGAACAGCCTGATCGGGCTCTACACCAACGGCCTCTTCGGCGGCGCCGACCAGGACATGGAACAGGGCATGGCCCGCCTCGGCGAGGTCCTCGCCGGGGCCGGCGCCGACTCCGACCTGGACGCCCTGTGCTCGTCCGCGGTGCGCCGGCTCGTGCCCGTGCCCCAGTCCGACGACATCGCGCTGCTGCTGGCGCGCACCCATGCCCTGGGCGCCGGTCGCGTGGTCTCCTGGGACGTGCCCGCCGACCCGGCCGCCGTCGCCGACGTCCGGGCCCGCGCGACCCGCCAGGTTGAGGCCTGGGGACTGGGCGAGCTGGCCATGACGTCCGAACTGATCGTGAGCGAGCTGGTCACCAACGCGGTTCGCTACGCCACCCCGCCCATCCGTCTGCGTCTGCTCTGCGACACGCGTCTGACCTGCGAGGTCGCCGACGCCAGCAGTACGGCGCCCCGACTGCGGCACGCCCGGATCACGGACGAGGGGGGCCGCGGACTCTTCCTGGTGGCCCAGCTCGCCCACCGCTGGGGGGCCCGGTACACGGCCGAGGGAAAGGTCATCTGGGCCGAGCAGGAGATCCCCTGAACCGTCCGGAGACCCTGCGGTCCCGGAGTCCCCTGCGGTCCCGGAGACCTCGGCCGTCCCGCAGACTGCGGCCGCCCCCGAGACCTCGGCCGTCCCGCAGACTGCGGCCGCCCCCGAGACCTCGGCCGCCCCCGAGCTGGGCCGGCGCGGCGACCTGGGCCGGCGCGGCGACCTGGGCCGGCGCGGTCCGGTGTCGGCCGGCCGCCACCGCGCTCGCGGCGCGGGCGGGGGACGTCCGCAAAGACATCGGTTCCGACGGTGCCCGTGACGCATCCCTCACCCGTCCCTCGTGCGCGGCAGTGGACCCGTCGCCTCGCCCGGGCCGATCGTGGACGACATGAACGATCACCGCACGTCCCCCGCCGGCCCGGAGCGCCCCGCCGACGAGGAGGCGGCCGGGGTCCGCCGGTTCTGGGGCCGGCTCGGACTCCCGGGACTGGTCGACGTCCACACGCACTTCATGCCCGAGCGGGTCCTGCGCAAGGTCTGGGAGTACTTCGACGGGCTCGGGGAGCTGACCGGCGGCCTCGCATGGCCGATCACCTACCGCCAGGAGGAGGCCGAACGCGCGCAGCTGCTCCGGGACTTCGGCGTCCGGGCGTTCACCGCGATGCTGTACCCGCACAAACCGGGCATGGCCCGCTGGCTGAACGGCTGGGCGGCCGACTTCGCCGACCGAACCCCCGACTGCCTGCACACCGCGACCCTCTACCCCGAGCCCCGCGTCGAGACCTACGTCCGGGAGGCCGTCGAGGCGGGCGCGCGCGTCTTCAAGGCGCACGTGCAGGTGGGAGCGTACGACCCCGCCGACGAACTCCTGGACGGCGCATGGGGAGCGCTCGCCGAGGCCGGGACCCCCGTCGTGGTCCACTGCGGCTCGGGCCCCGCGCCCGGCAAGCACACCGGTCCGGAGCCGATCGCCCGCGTGCTGGCGCGCCACCCTCGACTACGGCTGATCGTCGCGCACATGGGGATGCCGGAGTACGAGGAGTTCCTCGGCCTCGCCGAACGGTACGGCGAGGTGCGGCTGGACACGACCATGGCCTTCACCGACTTCGCCGAGGCGCTCTCGCCGTTCCCCGCCGGCGCGCTGCCCAGGCTGGCCGGACTCGGCGACCGCATCCTGCTCGGCTCCGACTTCCCCAACATCCCCTACCCGTACGCGCACCAGCTCGACGCCCTGGAGCGGCTGGG
This sequence comes from Streptomyces sp. NPDC058291, assembly GCF_042880855.1. Taxonomy (NCBI): domain Bacteria; kingdom Bacillati; phylum Actinomycetota; class Actinomycetes; order Kitasatosporales; family Streptomycetaceae; genus Streptomyces; species Streptomyces sp. NPDC058291. Next base: position 2,964 of record NZ_JBHVYK010000116.1, on the reverse strand, counting down.
ACTCGGGCAGGAGTGGCTGCGGGCGGTGTGCCACGACAACGGCGCCCGACTGTTCGGACTGTGAGGACCGGCCAGGGCGTCGACGGTGAATCCGGCCCCCGCTCCTCGCGCGGACGCAAGGGTGATCGGCACGACGCGCGGCTCGCCGACGGGTTCTCCCTCGGCTGGTGAGCTGCGCGTCTTGCGTGTGGCTGACCTGTGGAAATAGCCTCTGCTGCAGCCGGTGGGGGTTGCCGGCCCGGGAATGGTCCGGATCATGGTCGGGAGACGTCCGGCTGACGTCCGCGGTCCGCTTGGGCAGGGGGCCCCGGTCCGGATCCTCCACCCCTTCCGGAGCGGTTCAGTGCATGATGTCGGCCTTCTGGTGCTGGCGCTGTCAGCGAGTTGCGCGGTCCCCGCGGCCTGGTTCCACGCCGCCCCGGCGGGCGGAGGCCGGGCCGCTACGGGCCTGCCGCGCGACGGCGCCGGCGCCTGGACCGGACGGCCCGGCCGTCCGCCGACGGCCCGCGCGCGAGCCGGCCGACGCGCCGAGGCGCTGACCTGGCGCGCGATACGCGCGTGGGCGCGAGGGACGGGAGAGGCCCGGCCGTGACCCCTGCGCGGGTCCGCGACTTCCAGGAGCCCTCAGGGCCACGGAATCCTCGGCGGGCCCGTACGGCGTCCGCACCGCACCGGGAAAGCCACTATGCCTCTACAGTCCTTCACCCTGCCGACCTCCACCTCGCTGCAACCCCAGCCGCCGCCGGCACTGCGTCGGGGCCGCCGGTCCTATGCACCGGCGCGTTACCGCGTCCCGCTCCTCGCCATCGCCGCTGTCCTTCCCCTGTACTGGGGTTGGGACGCCCTTCTCGCCACCGACGGCGGTGACCTCGCCGCGCAGTACGCCTGGGCGGGGTTCGTGGCCAGGCACCCGGAGACGCCGTACGGGCTCTTCTGGTTCGGCGGGATCCACACCGTCAACTACAGCGTCATATCACCGCACCTGATGGCACTGTGCGGCGTCCGGGCGGTCTCCGTGATGTCCGGGGTCAGCGCCACCTGGCTGCTGTCCCTGCTGCTGGAGCGCACCGTCGCGCGGGTGTCGCTGTGGCCCGCGCTGGTCGGTGCGCTGGGCCTCTGGTACAACGTCGTGCTCGGCCGCACCACGTTCGCCCTCGGACTGGCCTTCGCTCTCGCGGCCCTGCTCGCCGTGGCCGACCGCGGTCCCCGGCCCGCCCGGCTCGCCGCCGCCGTGTTCGGGGCGCTGTTCGCGACCATGGGCAGCCCGGTGGCCGGGCTCTTCCTGCTGGTGGCGGGCGCCGGATATCTGGTCGACCGGCAGTACGGCAAGTGCCTCGCCCTCACTCTCCCGCCCGTCGCCGTCGTCGGCCTGACGACCCTGCTCTTCCCCTTCCAGGGCGAACAGCCCATGGCCGCCGGGCGCATGATCCTGCCCGTGCTGCTGGCCGCCGCCGTGGTGTGGGCGTCGCCGCCCAAGTGGCGGGTGGTGCGGGCGGCCGGCGCCCTCTACGCCGTCGGCGTCGTCCTGACCTGGCTGGTCCCCTCGCCGATCGGCAACAACGTGGAGCGGCTCGCCCTGCTCTTCGCCCCCGCGGTGTTGCTCGCGGCGGCGCTGCACCGCCGCTCCGCGACCATCCGCGACGGCGTACGCCGCCCCCGTATGCGCGCGATGGCCCTGGTGACCGCTCTCTCCGTCTCCTACCTCTGCGTGACGTCGCTGGTGCATCTGCGCGGCCCGGACCCCGTTCCCGGCTGGGTCACGCACACCGACGGAGTGCTCGCCGCGCTCGCCCGCCTGGGCGCGGACCGCGGCCGGGTCGAACTGCCGACGGATCGCGACCATCGCGGGGCCACCCTCCTCGGCCCGCACGTCGAGCTGATGCGGGGCTGGAACCAGCAGTTGGACGTGGAACGAGGACGCCTCTTCTACGAGGGCGACCTCGACGGGCCGCGCTACCACGCCTGGCTGCGCCACTGGGCGGTGGGCTTCGTCGTCCTGCACGACGGCACGCCCGATCGTTCCGCGGAGCGCGAGACCGCCCTGATCAAGGAGGGGCAGGACTGGCTGGAGCCCGTCTGGCACGACCGGTACTGGAGGATCTACCGCGTCCGCGACACCCTGCCGCTGGTCTCGGCCCCGGCCGAGCTGCAGCACGCGGGAGAGGCGGGGCTGACGCTGTGGATGCCCCGCGCCGGCACGAGCACCGTGCGGATCGCGTATTCGCCGTGGCTGCGGGCCGAAGGCGCGTGCGTCAGCGCGGACGGCGAGTGGACCCGGCTGACCGTGCCCCGGGCGGGCGTGTACCGACTGACCTCGGACTACCACACGGGATCCGTCGACGATCGTGGCTGCCTCTCGGCGCGGTGAGGGGCCTCGGTCTCCCGCCGGGCTCGCGCCTGGCCCGTGTGCGGGTCCGGGCCGCGCGCGGCCTTCAGGTGCCCGTTGCCCAGGTCCGGAACGGCTGGACGCGGTCGAGCCCGACGCGGTCGAGCCCGACGCGGTCGGGCACCTCGCCGGCGTGTACCCCGCCGCAGCGGGCAGTCGGTCCCTAGCAACCGAAGCCACCTTGCAGTTGTGGCTGACAGTCGAAACCGTCCGGACCGGCCCAGGAGTTCCCCCATGATGATCGTCGGCGTGATCGCCTTCTGCGTGGTCCTCGCGATACTCGCTTTCGTCGTCCCGCGCTTGAGCAGGCACCCCCAGAACGGTGCTCAGCGCACCCTGGGTTGGGGATCCCGCGCGGGTTCCAAGGCGCCCGGACCACTGGGGCGTCTGCTGAGCAAGCCCTTCCAGTCCAGCTCGCGGGCCGTGGGTCGCAGCGGCTCCGCCGGCCGCCGGGCGCGTGGCCGCCTGCCGTTCTGACCGGTCGGCGGCGCGGTGCGCCCCCGCACCGCCGTTCACGCCGTCGGCCTCATCGCCCTTGGTCTCATCGCCATTGGTCTCATCGTCTGCGGCCCCGGCCC
>NZ_JBHVYK010000115.1:0-22721 GCF_042880855.1 Streptomyces sp. NPDC058291 | reverse complement strand
TGCGGGTGAGTCGCGGCGGTGGGGTGGGGGCCCGCTTCGTTGGGGAGGGGGGCCCTCACCCGTCACTCGTTCGGCCCAGCTGACCGGGCGGCCGACGTTGCCGACCAGGCATTCTTGAGTGCGCGTCCCCCACCCACCTCCCTCCCCAGCTCTGCCGAGGAGGTTCCCTTGTGCGCCTGTTCCGTCGTCTCGCCCCCGTGATCGCCGCCGTCGCCCTCGTCCTGTGTCCGCCGTACGGCGCGCACGGCCACGCGCGCGTGCAGCGCCCCGAGCCGTTCGGCGCGGAGTGCAGGATCCAGGTCGGCGGCTCCCGCGTCGTCGCCCACTGCCACAACCCCTACGCCGACACCGACCGAGTCGGTCTGCACATCGAGTGCGAGCGCTGGTGGGACGTGGACACCGACGGCACCCCCACCGACGTCGAGCCCGCCCGGTCCGTGCGGCTGACCGGCCGCTGCTGGAAGGAGGTCGGGTCGGCCTGGGTCAGTCATCGGAAGCGGTGAACCGTCCGGGCCGGCACAGCAGCGGGTAGGCGGCCGCCTCCACCGCGGCCGCCTGCGCGTCGCCCGCGCGGACCGCGTCCACCAGCCGGGAGTGGTCCATGTACGTCTCGGGCGTCAGCTCCTCACCGACGTCCTCGCGCAGCCAGTCCCGCAGCACCTCGCCCAGGTCCGCGTACATCGCCGTCATGACGTCGTTGTGGGAGGCCGCCACCACCGCCAGGTGGAAGGTGGCGTCCGCCGTCACGAAGGCCTCCGCGTCGCCCGACTCCCACGCCTCCTCCCGCCGCAGCAGAAGCGCGTCCAACTGCTTGAGGTCCTTCTCGGTGCGCCGCTCGGCCGCGAGTTCGGCCGCACTCGACTCCAGCGTGGCGCGCAGTTCGGCGATGTGCCCGGGGTCGGCGTCCGCGAAGCGGCGGTGCATCACGCCCGCCAGCTCGCTGGTCGCCACGACATAGGTGCCCGATCCCTGCCGGATGTCCAGCAGACCGTTGTGCGCGAGGGCGCGGACCGCCTCGCGGACGGTGTTGCGCGCGACGCCCAGTTGCTCCACCAGCTCGGGCTCGGTGGGGATGCGCGCGCCCACCGGCCACTCGCCCGAGGTGATCTGGGTGCGCAGCGCGGCGATGACCTGCTCGGAAAGCGCCGAGCGGCGGGGATGACTCAGGGGCATGGCACACCTTCGCACGGCCCGGGCCGCCGAGGGGCGCGCGGGCATGGACAACCAATCATCCTATGATTCTATGATGGACGGCATGGCAAGCGAGCAGACCCGCACGACGTCCCCGCCCCTCCCCGCCGCCGCGCGGAGCGGGCCCCGCCCGCGCGTCGCCCCGCGCGCGCGGACGACACGACTGCTCGTCGTCGGCATCGTCCTGGCCGCCCTCAACCTCCGCCCCGCCATCACCAGCCTCGGCGCGCTCCTCGAAGAGGTCCGCGACGGGCTCGGCATGAGCGGCAGCGTGGCCGGGCTGCTCACCTCCGTGCCCCCGCTCTGCTTCGCCGCCTTCGGCGTCATGGCCCCGCGCCTCGCCCGCCGCTTCGGGCCGGGCGCGGTGGTCTGCGCGGGCATGGCCGCCATCACGGCCGGACTGCTCGTACGCCCGTACGTCGGGGGCACCGCCGGGTTCCTCGCCGGCAGCGCCCTGGCCCTCATGGGCATCGCCGTCAGCAACGTCCTGATGCCCGTCATCGTCAAGCGGCACTTTCCCGACCGGGTCGGCTCGATGACCGGCCTGTACTCGATGGCCCTCGCCCTGGGCACCTCGGCAGCCGCCGCGGTCACCGTCCCCATGACCGAGGCGCTGGGCGGCAGTTGGCGCACCGGGCTCGCGGTGTGGGCGGGGCTGGCGGCCGCCGCCGTCCTGCCGTGGCTGCCGCTGGTACGCGACCGGGGGACGGAACCCGGCGGCCGCACGACGCCGGACGCCGCGGGGCCGACCCGGGAGCCGCAGGGCCGACGGTCGGCGCAGGAGCCAGGCGAGCAGCCCGCCGGGCAGGCGCGGGAGGAGGGCTCGGCGCGGTCGGCGCGCGTGCCGGGGCCCGCCGCGCACGATCACGCGCGCGGGGTCCTGCCGCCCGTCACCGCGCTGCGCGTCACCCGCAGCCGGACCGCCTGGGCCCTGGCCGTCTTCTTCGGCCTCCAGGCCACCGCCGCCTACATCACCATGGGCTGGATGCCGCAGATCTTCCGGGACGCGGGCGTGTCCGCGAGCACGGCCGGGGTGCTCCTCGCCGTGACGATGGCGATGGGCGTGCCCCTGGCCTTCGTCATCCCGCGCGTCGCCACCCGGCTGCCCCGGCAGGGCCCGATCGTGGTCGCGCTCGGCGCCTGCGGCCTCGTCGGCTACGCCGGCCTCTACCTCGCGCCCGCCGCCGGGGCCTGGGCCTGGGCCGTGCTGCTCGGCATCGCCAACTGCGCCTTCCCACTGGCCCTCACGATGGTCGGCATGCGGGCCAGGACCGGCGCGGGCGTCGCCCAGCTGTCGGCCTTCGCGCAGAGCACCGGGTATCTGATCTCCATCCCGGGCCCGCTGCTGGTGGGCGTGCTCTACCAGCACAGCGGCGGCTGGGGGCTGCCCCTCGTGCTCATGGCGGCCCTGATGGTCCCGCAGACCGTCGTGGGCGTCCTGGCCGGCCGCGACCGCACGGTGGAGGACGAGGCCGCCGCGCGCTGACCCCGGCGCGGCCGCCGGGGGCCCGGGGTGCGAGACTGGCGGCATGCCAGTGATGGACCCGAATCCGCGGAACGGCCAGAAGAAGATGCTGCTCGTCTTCGGCTCGTTCCTGATCATCTTCGTGATCATCGCCGTCGTCGCGACCCTCGCCTTGCCCTGACGCCCCGCCCCACCAGCCCTGCGCTCCGACCAGCCCCGCGCCTCCACCGCCCTCGTCTCTCCGCCCGTCCGCCTGTCCGCCCGTCCGGCCTGAAACGGCGTCGGCGGAGCGGGGACAGGGGCCGGGATCAAGGGGGTAACCCCCCGTTCCCCTAGGGGGTGAAGGTCAGGGTCAAGTGGGTGGATCACCGGATGGGTGGACCGCCGCCGATTCCGTACCTTCGAAGGGTGACCGCGGGCAGCGATCACCGCCACGGTCCATGGACCACTCGAAGACGACGGAGGCGCCCATGTCGGCCCCAACGCACACCCGGCCCCACCCGGCCGCCCCCGGCGGCGTCGGCGCCCGGCTGCCCTGGTGGGCCCTCGCCCTCCCGACCCTCGCCTTCGTCACCCTTCTCCTGCTGATACTCAACCCCGCCGACGCCCAGGCGGCCGGCGGCGACCCGGTGATCAGCCACCTCGTCGAGCGCGTACAGATACTGATCGCCCGCTAGGACGGCGGCCCCCGCCCCCGTGCCGGTACCGGTACCGGTACCGCGCCGCCCGCCCGCCGCGCCGCACTGCCCGCCCGCCGCGCCGCCCGCCGTCCACGCGCCCGCCGCGCCGTCCGCGTACCTGTGAGAGGGGCCGCCGCACCGGCCGGAGCAGCTCCGGGCGGCTCGCGACCGCTGGTGGAGCCCCCTGTCAACTCCCTGCGCCTGCTGGCCTGTTTCATGCGAAGCTGGGACGCATGAGCGTCGAAGAACCCCGCAGGATCGTCCTCTTCCGCCATGCGAAAGCCGACTGGCCACAGGTGGCCGATCACGAGCGCCCGCTCGCTGAGCGGGGCCGTAAGGACGCGGCCGTCGCCGGACGCAAGCTGACCGACACCGGCATCCCCGTGGACCTGGCCCTGTGCTCCACCTCGATCCGCACCCGGGAGACCTGGAAGATCGCGGTCCATGAGTTCCCGCAGCGGCCGAAAACCGTCTACGAGGAGCGGATCTACGAGGCCTCCCCGGGCGAGCTGATCGCCCTGCTCAACGAGAGCCCCGACGACGTGCGCAACATCGTCGTGATCGGCCACAACCCCGGGATCCAGGGCCTCGCCGAGATCCTCTCCGGCCGGTCCGAGGGTGACGCGGGCGAGCGCATGCGACGCCGGGGCTTCCCGGCCGCCGCCTTCGCCGTCGTCTCCTTCGACGGCTCCTGGAAGGCACTGGAGCCGGGCGCGGCCGCGCTGCTCGACTACTGGGCCCCCGAGGAGTGACCTGACCGGCACGCACGAGGGCCCGGCACCGCTCCGGCGCCGGGCCCTGCTCGTCCTTCCGCGGGGCTCGTCCTTTCGCGGGTGGGGCGTCGCCGACGCCCGCCGTGCGGAGGCTACTGCTCGTCGTGCGTCTCCGCGGCCTCGACCTCTTCGCGGGTGATGCCCAGCAGGTACAGCACGGTGTCCAGGAACGGCACGTTCACCGCCGTGTGCGCCGCCTCGCGCACCACCGGCTTGGCGTTGAAGGCGACTCCGAGACCGGCCGCGTTGAGCATGTCGAGGTCGTTGGCGCCGTCCCCGATCGCGACGGTCTGCGACAGCGGGACACCCGCCTCGGCGGCGAACCGGCGCAGCAGCCGCGCCTTGCCCGCACGGTCCACGATCTCGCCGGTGACCCGTCCGGTCAGCCTGCCGTCGACGATCTCCAGCGTGTTGGCCTGCGCGAAGTCCAGCCCGAGCCGCTCCTGCAGATCGTCGGTGACCTGGGTGAAGCCGCCGGAGACCACGCCCACCTGGTAGCCGAGCCGCTTCAGCGTCCGGATCAGTGTGCGCGCACCCGGCGTCAGCCGCACCTCGGCGCGCACCTTGTCCACCACCGAGGCGTCCAGTCCCTCCAGCAGGGCCACCCGCGCGTGCAGCGACTGCTCGAAGTCGAGCTCGCCGCGCATCGCGGCCGCCGTCACCTCGGCGACCTCGTCCTCGCAGCCGGCGTGGGCGGCGAAGAGCTCGATCACCTCGTCCTGGATGAGGGTGGAGTCGACGTCCATGACGACGAGCCGCTGGGCCCGCCGGTAGAGCCCCGCGTCGACCACGGCGACGTCCACGCCGAGCACCGCCGCGTCGGTGACCAGGGCGGTGCGCAAAGGCCCGGCCTCCACACCGGAGACGGCGAACTCGACGGCGGTGACGGGGTACTTGGCCAGCCGGAAGATACGGTCGATGTTGCCGCCGGCCTTGGTGATCCGCGCGGCGATCGCCGCTGTCGCCTCCGCGGTGAGGGGATGACCGAGCACGGTGACCAGCGACCGCCCGAGACCGCGCGGCCGGTTGTCGCCGAGGCCGGAGATGATCTCCGCCTGCATCTTCATCGACTCGGCCCAGCTGTGGACCGTGGACCGCAGGTCGCCCTCCAGCCCGGCCGGCGGCTCGGTCACGAGCGCGCACAGCACCATCCGGCCCCGCGTGACGACCTGCTCGATGTCGACCACGTCGACGGAGTAGGCGGCGAGGGTGTCGAAGAGGCCGGCCGTGATGCCCGGCCTGTCCTTGCCGAAGATCTTGACAAGGAGCGTGGGGACGTCGGAGGGCGAGGTCTGCGAAGCGCTCATGGTGCACCCACCGTATCCGGCACCCGGCGCCGTTCGCCGCCCAGGTCCGCCTGACGGACAGGGAACAGTGGACGACGGCGAGGTGACGTGCGCCTCGACGGACGGTTGCCGATTGCCCGGCTCCGCCAACCGGCCTCGTCACCGCGGTCCACGCGGCGTCCTCGGACCCCGCGGCGGTGGGGGAGGGGGCGGCGGCGGGCCGTCGTCCGGGCCGGACGACGGCCGCTCACGGGGAGCGCGCGGCGGCGGCCCGATCGGACGCGCCACGGTCGGGGCGCCGTAGACGTCGTCCGGGCCCGGCGGCGGGGGTTCCTCGCGCCCTGAGCCCTCGTGGGACCGTGGCCGATCGGTCGTGCCGCCGTGGCCCGCTCCCGCCCCCGGTTTCGCTCCGGGCCCCGGTCCCGTCCCTGACCTGGGTTTCGGCCCGGCCCCCGGCCCGGCGTCCCCAGCCGGACCACGCAGGTGGTCCGGGACCCGCAGATAAGGGTTGGTGGCCGGGTTGGGCGGCCGGTACGAGGGCCCGCCCGGCGCATACGGCCCGGCCAGGTCGTCCGCGTACCCCGAAGGCGCCGGGAGCCGGACGGCCGCGCCCCCGCCCCGGCCCGCGTCGCCGCGCGCCGCCGGCGCGGCCAGTCGTCCCGCGGCGCCCGTGGCGCAGGCCAGCGACGCGCCGACCGCCCCCGCGCCCGCTCCCCACAGGGCGCCCAGCAGCAACGCCGTGCCGAGGCGCCCGTGCAGCTCGATCCCGGCCCCGAAGGCGTCGAAGCCCAGCACGGACAGCGAGGCGTTCACCGAGACGTCCGTCGACCAGGCCGCCGACGGCAACGCCAGCGCGGTCGCGGACCCCAGCCGCACGGCACACCACCCGACGAACCCGCCGGCGCCGCCTCCGCGAGCCCCGCCCCCCGGCCCCCCGGCCCCACTCGCCGGGACGTCGGCACCCGCGCCCCGGGAGCCGACCGCTCCCCTGGGCCCCGATCCGGCTGCTCCCGCCACCGGCCCGGTCCGCGGCATCGACGCCCCCCACGGCGTCCGCACCGCCGTCAGCACTCCCGCCAGCAGCATGATCAGTGCCGCCGCCACCGCCAGGAGCCACACGCGTCCGTCCAGCTCGGCCAGCCGGCCCAGCGTCACCGGCTGCCGCGTGCCCACCCCCAGCAGACCGTCCAGCGGGGCGGGCAGGACGGTCGTCAGAGCGCCCTTCGCCTGGCCGTCCCACGGCACGAAGAGGCCGATCGGGATGCCCAGCCAGACCCCGTTCGGAGCGCCGAGCAGCGCCGCCCCCGCGATCCGCCGGGGGTGGTCGTCGCCGATCGCCGCGTACGCCGCCGCCGCGAACCCGGCCGCCACCGCGATCAGTGCGACCGTGACGACGGCGGACGCCGCCGGCCGCACCACGCGGTGCACCGCCTGCCAGCCGTGTGGCAACGGCGAGCGGCGCGAGGCGAGCAGGGCGATCAGCAGGATGCCGAGCGACCAGCCGAGACCGCCGAGGAGGGTGGGCGCGGTGTCCACGGTGAAGCCGACGGCCGCCTTCGCGTGGACCAGGTCGCCGAGCCGGTCGGGCAGCAGCCCGCCGACGTCCCCGACGTCCCCCAGCCCGGGGATGTCCAGGCCGCCGCCCCCGCCGCCCCCGCCCGTGCCGGGCAGGCCGTCCAGGCCCAGCGCGCTTCCGTCGAGCGTGATGACGTCGTGTCCCGCCCAGGCGAGTCCGCCGAGCATCGCCACGAACAGCGCGACCACCGCCCCCGCGCGCGCGACGAGTTCGGCGGGGGCGATCACCGCGCCGGCCGTGCGCAGGGACCGCAGGAAGAACCACGACAGGAGCAGCGCGCCGACCAGACTCACCCCGAGTGGCGTGATCTCGACGGCCGTGTCCGCCTGCGCGCCCGACAGCCCGAAGGCGGACACGTCACCGGAGGGAGTGACCGAGCCGCCCGCCCCCAAGGCCACCACGGCGGCCGTCATCGTGCCCAACGAGCCTGCCGCGTCCGCCTTCAGCAGATGCAGCCCGAGCGCCGCGGTCCCGGCCATCCCGATCAACGCCCAGCTCACCGCCGCGACAGCGGCCAGCAGCACGTCCGTCCACGGCACGCCCCCGGCGCGCATCGTGCTCCCGCCGCCTTCGGCGCTCGTGCCGGCCCTCATGCAGACCCCCCGATCCGCGGTGCGGAACGGCGAAGATCGCCGCTTCCGTCCCCCTCGCGTGCTTTTACCACTCTCCGGGCCGTTTTCCACCCCGTCAACGGGAACGGCCGACCCGTGCGCGCGGGCTCTTCACAAGGCCCGACTTTCGGTCAGGGGGCCGCTACTGAAATAGTTCCCCCCGATGTTCGACATCCCTAGACTCCCCGTCGATGGGGCTAATTCGGGGGACAACTCAGTGGGGCTGGAGTGCCGGAACTCGTACTGGAATTGAACGGACGCACCTGGACGCTCGATCCGTCCAGGTCATACACCCTCGGACGTGATCCGCAGGGCGACATCGTCCTCGACGACGCCAGGGTCTCCTGGCGACACGCCACGGTCAGCCACAACGGCCGCAGTTGGGTCGTCGAGGACCACGGCAGCACCAACGGCACGTTCGCGCAGGGGCAGCGGATCCATCAGCTGGAGCTCGTCCCCGGTTCGGCGTTGCACCTGGGCAACGCGACCGACGGACCGCGGGTGAGCGTCTCGGGAGCGCAGGCGCCCGCCGCGCAGCCCCGGCAACAGCCGTACGCCGCGCAGGCCGCGAACCCGGGCTGGGCCCAGCAGGGCGCGCCGCAGCAGCAGTCCGGACAGGCGCCGCAGGCCGGCTGGCAGCAACCGCAGCAGCCGCAGCAGGCGCCGCACGTGCCGCAGCAGGGCGCGGGCGAGCCGTACGTCCAGAAGGTGCCCGGTGGTGGCGCGGGGGCGCCGCCGGTCTACGGCGACCGCAGCCCGACCACGTTCCACCAGTTCTCCCTCGGCCGGGTGATGCGCATCGGCCGTGCGCTGGAGAACGAGCTGGTCGTCTCCGACCTCCAGGTCTCCCGTCACCACGCCGAGTTCCACTCGATGCCCGAGGGCCGGATGGAGATCCGCGACCTCGGCTCGCACAACGGCACCTACGTCAACGGCCAGCCCATCCCCAAGGGCGGCTCGGTCCAGCTCGGCCCGTCCGACGTCGTCGGCGTCGGCCACTCGACGTTCCGCATCGTCGGCGACCGGCTCGAGGAGTTCGTCGACACCGGTGAGGTCTCCTTCTCGGCCCGCCATCTGACGGTGACGGTCGACGGCGGCAAGCAGATCCTCAAGGACGTCTCCTTCGGCGTCCCGGAGAAGTCGCTGATCGCGGTCATCGGACCGTCCGGCTCCGGCAAGTCGACGCTGCTCAAGGCGCTGACCGGCTACCGGCCCGCCAACCAGGGCGACGTCCTCTACGACAACCGCAACCTCTACAAGCAGTTCGCCGAGCTGCGCCAGCGCATCGGTCTGGTCCCGCAGGACGACATCCTGCACAAGGAACTGACCGTCAAGAAGGCCCTGAAGTACGCGGCCAAGCTCCGCTTCCCGGCCGACACCACGGCCGCCGAGCGCGACGCCCGCATAGACGAGGTGCTGCGCGAGCTGAAGCTGGACATCCACAAGGAGAAGAAGGTCACCTCCCTCTCCGGCGGCCAGCGCAAGCGCGTCTCGGTGGCCCTGGAGCTGCTCACCAAGCCGTCGCTGATCTTCCTGGACGAGCCGACCTCCGGCCTCGACCCGGGCATGGACCGCGATGTCATGCAGCTGCTGCGCGGCCTCGCCGACGACGGCCGCACGGTCCTGGTGGTCACCCACTCGGTGGCCGAACTCGCGATCTGCGACAAGCTGCTGGTGATGGCACCGGGCGGCGCCGTCGCCTACTTCGGGCCGCCCGAGGAGGCGCTGAACTTCTTCGGCTACGACACCTGGGCCGATGTCTTCTCCGCCTTCGAGAACTACCGCGACTACGACTGGGCGGGCCGCTGGAAGGGCTCGCAGCACTACCAGATGTACGCCGCGGACATCGACGCCATCGCGCCGCAGTCCGTACAGATGCCGCCGATGCAGGCGATGAAGCCGCCGAAGCCGCAGGGGTGGATGTCGCAGTTCGTCACGCTGGTGCGCCGCTATGTGTCGGTGATCGCCTCGGACAAGGGCTTCCTCGCCCTGACGGTGATCCTGCCGGCCGTCCTCGGCGCGGTGAGCCTGCTCATCGACTCCGGCAACAGCCTGCTGCCCAACCCGGTCAACCCGAAGACCGGGCGGATCATCCCCAACGGCACGGCCACCACCGTGCTGCTGATCCTCGCGGTGGGCGCCTGCTTCGCGGGCGCGGCGAACTCGGTCCGTGAACTGATCAAGGAACGGGTCATCTACGAGCGGGAACGGGCCACCGGCCTGTCCCGTTCCGCGTACCTGATGTCCAAGGTGTTCGTGCTCGGCGTGGTCACGGTGCTGCAGGGCCTGCTGGTCGGGGTGATCGGTTTCGCGAGCCGGGAGATCCCCAAGGAGGGCCTGGTCCTCGGCAGCGCGACCATGGTCGAGCTCTCCATCCCGGTCATGGCGCTGGGCTTCACCTCGATGATGTTCGGCCTGGTCATCTCGTCGCTGGTGAAGACGGCCGAGAAGACCATGCCGCTGCTGGTCATGTTCGCGATCATCCAGGTCGTGTTCACCGGCTGTCTGTTCACCCTGAACGGCGCGGTCGGCGTCAACGAGTTCTCGTACCTGATGCCCTCGCGCTGGGCCGTCGCGGCCGCCGGCGCCACGCTGGACTTCAACAAGATCAGCCCGCCCAAGGACGGCGGCGGCACGGACCCGCTGTGGGAGCACACCGTCGGCGCCTGGAGTCTGGACATGGCCGCGCTGATCGTCCTCGGCGTGATCTGCGGCTTCTTCGTGGCCCGCTTCCTGCGCCGCCACGAGCCCGAGGTCATGCGCAAGTAGTCCCTGCGTACGACGCCGAAGGGCGGCGCCCCCCGACCGGGGAGGCGCCGCCCTTCGCGCGTGGGGGGCGTCAGTACGCGCTGTTCACGTTGTCGATCGAGCCGTACTTGTCGGCCGCGTAGTTCGCGGCGGCGGTGATGTTGGCGACCGGGTCGTAGATGTTCCAGGACGTGCCGGCGACGTGGTACGCCGTGAACGTCGGCGGGATCACCTGCAGCAGACCCTTGGACGGGATGCCGTTGATGGCGTTGATGTCCCAGTCGTTGATCGCCTGCGGGTTGCCCGAGGACTCCCGCATGATGTTCTTGTGCAGCCCGTGGTAGCTGCCCGGGATGCCCTTGGACTTCATGATGTCCAGGGAGTGCTTGATCCAGCCGTCAAGGTTGTTCGCGTAGTGCCGGACGACGGCCTTCTTGATCGCGGCGCGCTTGGCGGACCGGTTCGCGGCCTCCTGGGCCTTGCGCGAGGCCGCGGCCTTCTTGTGCGCGGCCGCAGCCTTCTTGTGCGCGGCGGCCTCGGCGGCCGCCTTCTTCTTCGCGGCGGCGGTCTTGGCGGCGACGGCCTTGGCGGCCGCGGCCTTCTTCTTGGCTGCGGCGTCGGCGGCGGCCTTCTTCTTCGCCTCGATGGCGTCGACCTTCACGCTCGTCGTGGCCAGCTGGTCGGTCACACTGGCCTTGACGTCCTGCACCGGCTGGGAGCTGTAGGCGACCCGGGCCGAGGAGACGGCGTCCGTAGTGGTCGTCTGCGCGTCGGCCGGCACCACGGAGAAGGCGAGGGCGGCGGCACCGAGGGTGGCCGCACCGGCGAACGCGATCTTGTGAGTGTTCTTGGGCATGCGGAAGGACCTCTTCGAATTAGCGCGGAGGTCGCTCACTTCGTCCGACGGCGGACAGCGGGTGCTTTCGGCACGAGCGCCGCGGGCTGAACCCACGGCGCTGAGCGACGAGAGCAATTCTTAGCGGCCGCAAAATGCCCAGGCAAAGGTGTGACGTACGATCCTCGATAGTGGATCAGGGAAGGGCAAATCGGGACAGATGGAACCATCTGCCCCGTTCACCCGGCACCCCTTTGTCTCCTAATGACCCTAGTACGTGATGTGCGCCCTATGTGCGGGCTCACACCCCCCTCAGATCGTTCTCACAGCAGGTTGCCAAAGCAATGCTGTGCGTCAGGGCCCTGCTCCGGCAAAACGAGGTGCACGTCCCCGAACTCGTGCCATTGGTAGAGCCCGCGCAGCGCCTCGTCGTAGCCGCGCTCGATCGCCGCCCGCCCCGCCACCGCCTCCAGCATCAGCAGATGCGAGGCCTCCGGCTCGTGCAGCCCGGTCAGCAGCCCGTCCACCACCCGCACCCCGCGCGCGGGAGTGACGACGAGATCCGCCCACCCCGCACGCGCGCGGACCACCCCGTCGTCGCCGGCCGCCGACTCCACCGCCCGCACGGCGGTCGTCCCGACGGCGATCACCCGTCCGCCCCCGGCCCGCACGGCGCCGATCAGCAGCGCCGACGACTCGGGCACCGCGAACCGCTCCGGATACGGCGGCTCGTGCACCTCCGCCGAAGCGACCCCGGTGTGCAGCGTGACCGGCGCGAACAGCACCCCACGGCTCACCAGCTCGGTCACCAGGCCGGAGGTGAAGGGCCGCGCAGCGCTCGGCATCTCCGCACTGCCCGACCCGTCGGCCGACGGCAGGGCGAAGACCGTCTGGTAGACGGACAGCGGCTGGTCCCGCTCCGTGTAGGAGTACCGGATGGGCCGCCCGTACTCCCCCAGCAGCCCCGGCACGGCCCCGCCGGGAGAGACCCGGGCCCACCACAACCGCCCGCCGCCCGGGACCAGCGGCTCCTCCACGGTCAGCCGGACCCCTCCGGGCAGCCGCACCCGCGTACCCGCCGGCCCGCCCGCCCGCGGGCGCGTCGTGCCCGCCCCGTCCGGATCGCGCAGCTCGACCGCCCACCGCCCGTCGTCCCCGCGCGTGGAGAAGTGCACCACCACGCGCGCGTGCCCGATCCGCCCGTCCACGGCCGCCGCCAGCGTCGGGGACGTGTTCACCACCAGCACGTCCCCGGCCCGCAGCAGACCCGGCAGCTCCCGGAACGCGTGATGCGCCACCGCCGTCCCCCGCGACACCAGCAGCCGGACGTCGTCCCGGCCCCGCCCCGGCCCGCGCTGCTCGGCCGGCACTCGCGCCGACAACTCCTCGGGCACCCTGCGCCACCCGTGCGCGGGCTCGTGCGGGAGCCCCGCCGTCAGCGTCATCGCCGTCCCCCCAGGAGCGCCGGAGCCGCGTACCGCCCGCTCGCCGGACGCTCGTCCAGCAGCCGGAGGAAGGCGGGCGCCACCGCGGCCGGAGAGGGACGGGGGCCGTCGTCGTCCGGGACGGCCGCCGCGTACAGGTCCGTGGCCATGTCCCCGGGGTCCACCGCCCACACCCGCAGGCCCGGCTCCTCCTCCCCGAGCACGGCCGCGAGCCGGTCCAGCGCCGCCTTGGACGCCCCGTACCCGCCCCACGTCGTGTACGCCTCGACGGCCGCGTCCGAGCTGACGGCGACCACCGCCCCCGCCGACGCCCCGCGCAACAGCGGCAGCGCCTCCTGGACCAGGCCCAGGGCCGCCACCACATTGACCTCCAGCGCCCGCCGCAGCCCGTCCAGGGACAGCTCCTCCAGCCGCACCAGCGGCTCCGCGCCCAGCGCGCTCGCGTTGCTCACCAGCAGGTCGCAACCCCCGAGCCGCCGGGCGGCCGCCACCAGCTCCGCCCGGTGCCCGGCATCGGCGACGTCCCCCGCACGGGCCTCGACCCGGGTCCCGTACGACGCCACGGACGCCGCCGTCGCCTTCAGCGCCTGTGCCGTCCTGGCGTCGAGCACCAGGTCCCAGCCGCGCGCCGCCAGCGCCTCGGCCAACGCCCGCCCCAGCCCCTTCGAGGCGCCCGTGATGATCGCTACCGGCATGACAACCGTCCCCTCGTCCGACCGCCTCCGCTCGGCGGTGACCCCAACCTAGGAACGGGCCCGCCGCTCCCGCCTCGGACGCGGGACGCAGGCGGCAGGGTCCCTTCGTCGTACACCCCCCGCCCGGTCCGCACGGCGTAGGCCGACATGCCCCAGACCTCGGCCCTAGGTCTCCCGTCCCGTCGGCGGCCGTCATCGGTCGGATCCGCGCTGTCGGACCCCGCCGGTACCGTGAGGGCATGAGTCAAGGCCCCCGGTCCGGCCTCGCCGCGGTGAGCTCCGCGCTGCTGGCCATGAGCAGGCACCTGGAGGTGCGCGACGTCCTCAAGACGATCGTCGCCTCCGCCCGTGAACTGCTGAACGCCCAGTACGCCGCCCTGGGCGTCCCCGACGACCACGGGGGCTTCGCCCAGTTCGTCGTGGACGGCGTCAGCGACCGGCAGTGGAAGGCCATCGGGCCCCTGCCCCGCCAGCACGGCATCCTGGCGGCGATGCTCCACGAGGCCAGGCCCGAGCGCCTCGCCGACGTGCGCAAGGACCCGCGCTTCGAGGGCTGGCCCTCCGCCCACCCCGAGATGTCCGATTTCCTGGGCCTGCCCGTCCGCGACGGCGACGAGGTCATCGGCGCCCTCTTCCTCGCCAACAAGAACTGCGCCAAGCCCGAGGGCGGCTGCGGCTTCACCGAGGACGACGAGGAACTGCTCTCGATCCTCGCCCAGCACGCCGCGATAGCCCTCACCAACGCCCGCCTGTACGAGCGCAGCCGCGAACTGACCATCGCCGAGGAACGCTCCCGGCTGGCCCACGAGTTGCACGACGCCGTCAGCCAGAAGCTGTTCTCGCTACGCCTGACGGCCCAGGCCGCCGCGGCCCTCGTCGACCGCGACCCCACGCGCGCCAAGGGCGAACTGCAGCAGGTCGCCGCCCTCGCCGCCGAGGCCGCTGACGAACTGCGCGCCGCCGTGGTCGAGTTGAGGCCGGCCGCGCTCGACGAGGACGGCCTGGTCGCCACCCTGCGCACCCACGTCCAGGTCCTCGACCGGGCCCACACCGCCCGCGTGACCTTCACCAGCACCGGCGTACGGGCCCTGCCCGCCGCCCAGGAGGAGGCCCTCCTGCGGGTCGCCCAGGAGGCCCTGCACAACGCCCTGCGCCACTCCGGCGCGGACCGTGTCGACGTCACCCTGCACAAACGCGGCCAGGACACCGTGCTGCGCGTCACGGACGACGGCAGCGGCTTCGATCCGTCGACGGTCCGCCGGGCCGGCCGCCATCTCGGGCTGGTGTCGATGCGAGACCGGGCGAGCGGCGTCGGCGGCACGCTCACGGTGGAATCGGCGCCCGGCGAGGGCACCACGATCGAGATGGAGGCTCCCGGTGGCTGACGCAATCAAGGTGATGCTCGTCGACGACCACCAGGTCGTCCGCCGGGGGCTGCGCACCTTCCTGGAGGTGCAGGACGACATCGAGGTCGTCGGCGAGGCGGCCGACGGGGCCGAAGGGGTCGCCCTCGCCGAGGAGTTGCGGCCCGACGTCGTCCTGATGGACGTCAAGATGCCCGGCATGGACGGCGTCGACGCCCTGCGCAGACTCCGCGAACTGGCCAACCCCGCGCGCGTGCTGATCGTCACCAGTTTCACCGAGCAGCGAACCGTCGTCCCCGCCCTGCGCGCCGGCGCCGCCGGTTACGTCTACAAGGACGTGGACCCCGACGCCCTGGCCGGCGCCATCCGCTCGGTCCACGCCGGCCACATCCTGCTCCAGCCGGAGGTGGCCGGCGCGCTCCTCTCCCAGGACGAGGCCAACTCGGGCCAGGGCCGCGGCGGTTCGCTGACCGAACGGGAGCGCGAGGTGCTCGGCCTGATAGCGGACGGCCGCTCCAACCGCGAGATCGCCCGCGCCCTGGTCCTGTCCGAGAAGACCGTCAAGACGCACGTGTCGAACATCCTGATGAAGCTCGACCTCGCTGACCGCACCCAGGCCGCCCTGTGGGCCGTACGCCACGGCGTGGCCGGCTGAAGCGAGCCGATGAGGCGACGAGCCGACGCGCGTCGACCGGCGACCGCCGACAACCGTCGGCCGGCAACATGGAAGGTTGACTTCCGATCCGAGATTCATACCGTCGTGGGAATGTCCCCCGGATGGCGCATCCTCCGACGATCTCCGCCGTTCTCCTTGCATGCCGCGGCGATTGCCGCGGCGATCGCGAGGAGGGCTCAGAAGTGAAGAACCTGAAGAAGGCAGCGGCTGTGACGATGGTGGCCGGCGGCCTGGTGGCCGCGGGCGCCGGTCTGGCCTCCGCCGCCGACGGCGCCACCGCCCTCGGCGAGGCCAAGGGCTCGCCGGGCGTCGTCTCGGGCAACCTCGTGCAGGCGCCGGTCAACGTCCCGGTCAACGTGGTCGGCAACAGCGTCAACGTGATCGGCCTGCTGAACCCGGCGTTCGGCAACACGGGCGTCAACCGCTGACCTCGCGGCCAGGACCACGCAGGGGCCCGAGCGTCGACGAGAACGCGCGGGCCCCTGCGCGCACGACGGCGGCTCCCGACGCCCCCTCCCCGCCGGCAGCCCGGCGGCGAAGACGAGACCCCTTCAAGGCCCAAGGAGGGAGAACGCCTGCCGACGCGGCCGCCGAACAGGCGCACACCGACTCAGGAAGCCGACCGCCACCGCACAGCCCCCCGTTCACCGAACCGCCCGCTCACCGAACCCCCCGCTCCCGCTCCTCGACCATGGAGTTGTACGCGGCCACCAGCGCCCGCCGAGCCGTCCGCTCGACCGGCCGCAACGCCTCGGAGCGCGCGGCCATCTCCGCGGAACTGACCGCGCCCCCGTGCCCGTTCCCCTCGGCGAGGGACACCAGCAGCCCCACCCGCTGCGCCAGCTCCAGCACCCGAACCGCCCGCGGCGGATACCCCGGCGCCAGCACCTCCCGCCCCCGCTCCGACCGCGCCCGGTACGCGTCGATCGCCGCCTCCGCCACCGGCCCCGACCCGGCGACGTCCAGCCGCGACAACACCGCCGTGGCGTCGCGCAGAGCCTCCGCCAGCTCCCGTTCGGCCTCGCCCAGCGACGGCACGTCCGCCGGCGGCGCCTCCCGCACCGGCAGACAGTGCCACACCACCTCCACGTGCACGTCCCCGGCCGGGCCGGCCTCCGACACCTCGGGCACCAGCCCGTACCCGGCGCCGTGACAGACCACGGCCTCCTGCGCGTCCAGCGCCCGCGCGTTGAACTCGGGCGGTCCGCTCAACCCCAGCGGATGGCCGGACACGGGCAGCGCGACCCGCAGCCCGCTCACCCCGAGCGTCCGCAGCCGCCCCCACGCGAGCGTGAGGCCGACGGGCGCGGACTCGCCCGGCAGCCCCTCCACCCGGTGGACGGCGTCCTCCCCGACGACGGCGAGCACGGCGTCGTCAGGCGAGACGAATCCGGCCAACAGGGCATTTCCCCAAGCGGCAAGGCGACCAGAGCGCGGTTCCGAAAGCATGCCCCCAGCCTAAGGACCGGACCGATGGAACGGCCCGCCCGACCGGTGGCGTAGATTTTCCCGGAGGGCCGCGCCACCCACGCGCGGCGGTCCGTGCCACAGGCGCCCGCGACAACCGACCGGCCACACTGCAAGGGGAGACAACGCGCTCATGAGCGATGTTCTGGAGCTTCAGGACGTATCCGTGGTCCGTGAGGGCCGGGCTCTCGTGGACCAGGTCTCCTGGTCGGTCAAGGAGGGCGAGCGCTGGGTCATCCTCGGTCCGAACGGGGCCGGCAAGACCACCCTCCTGAACATCGCGTCGACCTACCTCTTCCCGAGCTCGGGCGACGTCTCCGTCCTCGGCGAGCCGCTCGGCAAGCCCGGCACCGACGTCTTCGAGCTGCGCCCGCGCGTGGGCATGGCCGGCATCGCCCTCGCCGACAAGCTCCCCAAGCGCCAGACCGTCCTGCAGACCGTGCTGACCGCCGCGTACGGCATGACGGCCGGCTGGCAGGAGGAGTACGAGGACGTCGACGAGCAGCGCGCCCGCGCCTTCCTCGACCGCCTCGGCATGAGCGACTACCTCGACCGGAAGTTCGGCACCCTCTCCGAGGGCGAGCGCAAGCGCACCCTCATCGCCCGCGCCCTGATGACCGACCCCGAGCTGCTGCTCCTCGACGAGCCGGCCGCCGGCCTCGACCTCGGCGGCCGCGAGGACCTCGTCCGCCGTCTCGGCCGCCTCGCCCGCGACCCCATCGCACCCTCGATGATCATGGTCACGCACCACGTCGAGGAGATCGCCCCCGGCTTCACCCACGTCCTCATGATCCGCCAGGGCAAGGTCCTCGCCGCGGGCCCCGTCGAGCTCGAGCTCACCTCCCGCAACCTCTCCCTCTGCTTCGGCCTCCCGCTCGTCGTGGAGCAGGTCGGCGAGCGCTGGACGGCCCAGG
This sequence comes from Streptomyces sp. NPDC058291, assembly GCF_042880855.1. NCBI lineage: Bacteria > Bacillati > Actinomycetota > Actinomycetes > Kitasatosporales > Streptomycetaceae > Streptomyces > Streptomyces sp. NPDC058291. The sequence continues at coordinate 4,995 of NZ_JBHVYK010000115.1, read as the reverse complement.
GTCTGCCCCTGTCCTGACCCCGTGCCGACCCCCTCGCGCCCTGTCGGCGACGAGACCCCGGCCCTACCATGACCCTGTGAACGACATCGACGCGTGGGTGTGGTGGCTGGTCGGCGCGGCAGCGCTCGGTATCCCGCTCGTGGTGACCGCGATGCCCGAGTTCGGCATGCTCGCGGTCGGCGCCGTGGCCGCCGCCGTCGCCGCCGGCCTCGGCCTGGGCGCCGTGGCCCAGGTCCTCGTGTTCATCGTCGTCTCCGTCGCACTCATCGCCGTCGTCCGCCCCATCGCGATCCGGCACAGCAGACAGCGCCCCCGACTGGCCACCGGAGTGGACGCGTTGAAGGGCAAGCAGGCCGTCGTGCTGGAGCGCGTCGACGGCTCGGGCGGGCGCATCAAGCTCGCCGGAGAGATCTGGTCGGCGCGCTCGCTCGACAGGGACCGCGCCTACGACGTGGGGCAGGAAGTCGACGTCGTGGACATCGAGGGGGCCACGGCGATCGTCATCTGACCTTGCCCAACTCCCGCACCACGCAAGTCGACCGAACACCTCGCGGGCCGCACGACGGTCTGTCAGACTCGACCAGCAAGATCTTCAACAGACATAAGATCTTCCGAAAGCGCTGAGGCGGAGAAGGGTACGGGGAGCCGCGATGGAACCGGTCATCATCGTCCTGATCATTCTGGTGGTGTTGGTCTTCATCGCCCTGATCAAGACGATCCAAGTCATCCCGCAGGCCAGCGCCGCCATCGTGGAGCGCTTCGGCCGCTACACGCGCACGCTGAACGCCGGCCTCAACATCGTCGTCCCGTTCATCGACACCATCCGCAACCGCATCGACCTGCGCGAACAGGTCGTGCCGTTCCCGCCCCAGCCGGTGATCACCCAGGACAACCTGGTCGTCAACATCGACACGGTCATCTACTACCAGGTGACCGACGCCCGGGCCGCCACCTACGAGGTCGCCAGCTACATCCAGGCGATCGAGCAGCTCACCGTCACCACGCTCCGCAACATCATCGGCGGCATGGACCTGGAACGGACCCTCACCTCCCGCGAGGAGATCAACGCGGCCCTGCGCGGCGTCCTCGACGAGGCCACCGGCAAGTGGGGCATCCGCGTCAACCGCGTCGAGCTCAAGGCGATCGAACCGCCCACCTCCATCCAGGACTCGATGGAGAAGCAGATGCGCGCCGACCGCGACAAGCGCGCCGCCATCCTCACCGCCGAAGGCACCCGGCAGGCAGCCATCCTCACCGCCGAGGGCGAGAAGCAGTCGCAGATCCTGCGCGCCGAGGGCGAGGCCAAGGCGGCCGCCCTGCGCGCCGAGGGCGAGGCCCAGGCCGTGCGCACGGTCTTCGAGGCCATCCACGCAGGCGACCCCGACCAGAAGCTCCTGTCCTACCAGTACCTCCAGATGCTCCCGAAGATCGCCGAAGGCAACGCCAACAAGCTCTGGATCGTACCCAGCGAGATCGGCGACGCCCTGAAGGGACTGTCCGGCGCCATGGGCAACTTCGGCCCCTTCGGCGGCGGTTCGGGCGGCAACAACTCCGGCAACGGCAACGGCAACGGTAACGGCGGCGGCAACGAACGCCGCGAGAAGCCCTCCATCGACTGACAGCCGACCCGCCGACCGCAGACGCGACCGGGGCCCGCCTTCCGAGCGAAGGCGGGCCCCGGCCGCATACGGAAGCGGGACTACGCGGCGTCCAGCGCCAGCCACTCCGGCAACGCCGCCAGGTCGTCCTGCCCCAGCGCCAACAGCATCGCGTCCGCCGGCGTCGGCTCGAAGGGCCGACGCAGCAACGGCATCGCCGCCTGCTCCGGAGTCCGGTCCGCCTTACGGTGATTGTCCTCGGCGCACGAGGCGACGGTGTTCAGCCACGAGTCCTGACCACCCTGCGCCCGCGGCACCACGTGGTCCACGGTCGTCGCCCGACGACCGCAGTACGCGCACCGGTGCCGGTCCCTGACCAGCACCCCCCGCCTCGACCACGGCGCTTGTCTTCGGAAGGGCACCCGTACGTATCTGCACAGCCTGATCACCCGAGGCGCGGGGATGTCGACCTCCACTCCGCGCATCCGCAGTTCGGGGTGGGCCTGTTCGACGACGGCCTTGTCCTGCAGCACCAGAACGACGGCTCGGTTCAACGTCACCGTCGACAGCGGCTCGAAGCTCGCGTTCAGCACCAGCGTGTCCCGCATACCAGCCCACCTCCTGTGTGCACCGGCCCGCCCCCTGGCGGGCTGGGATCAACTCTGGCCGGGCACGCCGAGATGGACAACGCAATATCTGCTGCTCCCACGGGAGGTGACCCCCGCGACCCCCGGCAACAAAAAATGCCCGCCTCTGATCACTTCCAAGACCAGAGGCGGGCAAACGTTCCCAGAACGATGAGCTGACTCATCCCTCCGCGGGAACTTCGTACTCACCGATCAGCTGCGCGCGGCCGAGGGTGTGGAACCGCAGGTTGAACCCGACCACGGCCGGCGAGGCGTCCGAGTCGGGACCGAGCTTCTCCTGGTCCACCGCGTACACGGTGAACACGTACCGGTGCGGCCCGTCCCCCGGCGGCGGCGCCGCCCCGCCGAAGTCCTTGCCGCCGTAGTCGTTGCGCGCCTGCACGGCGCCCTCCGGCAGTCCCGCGAACGTGTCGCTGCCCGCGCCCGCCGGCAGTTCGGTCACCGAGGCCGGGATGTCGAACACGACCCAGTGCCAGAACCCGCTGCCGGTAGGAGCGTCGGGGTCGTAGCAGGTCACGGCGAAACTCTTGGTGTCGGCCGGGAACCCCTCCCACCGCAACTGCGGCGAGGTGTTCCCCGCGGACTGGACCTGGGCGTCCTTGAGCTTCGCCCCTTCCTCGACGTCCTCGCTCGTGACCGTGAACGACGGCACCGGCGGATGGAAATCGTGGGGCAGCGGCCGCCTCTTCAGCTCGGTCACCTCGACACCTCCTGATCGATCGGAAAGGCACTCCCTCGGAGCCTACGACCTTCGTGCCCGTCACCCGAGACGGGCACGGCACGCGCACAGCGCAGCGGGCCCGGAACGCCGTACGGCACTCCGGGCCCGCTTCCCGCCTCAGTCCTTCGTCCGGGTCCTAGAACCAGTTGCGCTTGCTGCCGACCTCGGACAGCCACTGGTTGAGATACGCCGGCCAGTCGGTGCCCTGGTAGTCGCTCAGGCCCACCTGGAACGAGCGGAACGTGTCGCTGCCCTCGCTGAACAGACCGGGCTTCTTGTCCATCTCCAGCACGACGTCCATCGCGTGCTCGTCGGCCACGAAGCTCAGCTCGACCTGGTTCAGCCCCCGGTACTGCGACGGCGGGAAGAACTCGATCTCCTGGTAGAACGGCAGCCTCTGCCGCGTGCCCCGGATGTGACCGCGCTCGAGGTCCGCGTTCTTGAAGCGGAAGCCCAGCTGGATGAAGGCGTCCAGGATGGCCTTCTGCGCGGGCAGCGGGTGCACGTTGACCGCGTCCAGGTCACCGGAGTCCACGGCGCGAGCGATCTCCAGCTCCGTGGTCACCCCGATGTTCATCCCGCGCAGCGCCTGGCCGTCGATCATCGTGACCGGCGTCTCCCAGGGGATCTCCAGCCCGAACGGCACCGCGTGAACGGCCCCCGCCTGCAGTTCGAAGGCGCCCCCGAGCCGCTGCTTCGTGAACTCGATGTCCTGCTTGTACTCCTGGTCGCCGCTCTCGACCTCGACCTTGGCCTGCAGCCCGACCGACAGCCCCTCGATCCGCTGGTTGACGGATCCGCCCTGGATCCGCACCTCGCCCTGGACGACACCGCCCGGAACGACGTTGACCTCGGTCAGCACCGTCTCGACCGAAGCCCCGCCGGCCCCCAGACTCGCGAGCAGCTTCTTGAACGCCATGATTCTCCCTCTACGACCTTCTTCGGACGGGATCCCTCGATCCCTACAAACGCGATCCCGACGTGGCCGGTTCCGCGCCCCACACCCTGACAAGCCGAGCGCCCGCTGACCACCCCGACGCACCCGCCCGTCTGCACTACGCTCGGAGGGCATGATCGCGACCACCGACCGTACGCCCCTGCCCAGGACCTTCTTCGACCGCCCTGTCCTGGAGGTGGCCCCCGATCTTCTGGGCCGTCTGCTCGTCCGCACGACCCCCGAGGGCCCGATCGCCCTGCGCATCACGGAGGTCGAGGCCTACGACGGCGGGAACGACCCCGGGTCCCATGCGTTTCGCGGCCCCACGGCCCGCAACGGCGTGATGTTCGGCCCGCCCGGACACGTGTACGTCTACTTCACCTACGGCATGTGGCACTGCATGAACCTCGTCTGCGGCCCCCAGGGCGTGGCGAGCGCCGTCCTGCTCCGCGCCGGCGAGATCGTCGAGGGAGCCGAGCAGGCGCGTAAACGTCGACTCTCGGCCCGGGACGACAGGGAACTGGCCAAAGGCCCCGCCCGCCTGGCCACCGCTCTGGACGTGGACCGAGCCCTCGACGGCACGGACGCCTGCGCCGCAGGGGAGACCCCCCTGCGGATCCTGACGGGCACCGCGGTCCCCTCCGACCATGTGCGCAGCGGTCCGCGCACCGGAGTGTCGGGCGACGGCGCCGCCCACCCATGGCGCTACTGGGTCGCCGACGACCCGACGGTGAGCCCCTACCGGGCACACGTCCCCAGGCGCCGCCGAAGTTGACTCGCCCGTGGACGGCGCGTAACGTAGCCCAAGCCGCTTGACCCGGGTACGGCGATCGCCTGCAGCCGGAAGCGGCCAACCCACTACCTACGACGTCCCTCAGCGGGAGCGAATTCGGCATGCCTGCATGCCTGAATTCCACCCGGCGGAACTCGATTATGAGTTGCAGAGGGAATCGGCTAACGTAGTGAATGTCGAGAGGCCGACGGGGCGAAAACCCAAAGGCCCACGACAATCCCGCCGACAGGGAATCGGATCGAGAAAACGGTCTGATAGAGTCGGAAACGCAAGACCGAAGGGAAGCGCCCGGAGGAAAG
>NZ_JBHVYK010000114.1:0-22733 GCF_042880855.1 Streptomyces sp. NPDC058291 | reverse complement strand
GGCCGAGCGCGCCGGCGCCCCGGTGCCAGGCCCGCCGAGGGCTCTCCGCCGGCCCGTGCAGGACGCGGGCGAGCAGCCGGTGGGCGTCGCGCCGGTCGGCCGGGGCGGCCGTCTCGTAGGCGGCGATCCGGGTCCAGGCGTCGCGGAAGCCCACCCCGCCGGCCGTGCCGTGGGCGATGCCCGCCGCCTCGGCGGCCTCCAGCGACCGGGTGTCGAGGCGCACGGCGGCCACGGCCCGCAGGAAGGCGTGGGTGGCCACCGGGTACTGGTCGGCCGCGGCGAGCAGCAGGACCAGTCGGGTGTCGTCGGGCAGCGCCCGCACCTCGCGGCGGTGGGCGGACAGCCTCCGGGGGGCGAGGTCGGCCGCTCCGGCCGGCAGCGGGTCGAGGCCGGCCGCCTGCCGCTCGGTCATCCGGCCCGCGGCCTCGACGGCGGCCCGCGGATCGCCGTGCACCAGACGCAGCACGCGCACGCGGACGCCTTCGGGCAGCGCGGCGACCGGGCGCGGACCGGCGCCCGCGAGCGCCGGTGACGAAGTGCCGCCGAGGGGTGGGGGGTTCACCGGGGTCACCACCCAACTGACGTTACTGGTGGGTTACTTGAACCGTAAAGACCGGCGACTTCACCGATGCGGCGCGCGTAGACCCCGGCGGACACTCCTGGCAACCCCACCCGTTTCAGGAGGCATCATGCAGCGCCACAAGCGTCGCATCGCCGCGGTCCTCACGGCCGCGGCCTCTTCGCTCCTTCTGTCACTGTCGTTCACCGCCCCGACGGCCCACGCGGCGACCCATGACCCGATCGTCTTCGTCCACGGTCTCAACAGCGACTCCGGCAGCTGGAACGACTGGGTCGCCGACTTCGAGGCCGACGGCTACACGGCCGCCGAGCTGGACGCGTGGACGTACACCTGGACCCAGTCCAACGCCACCACCGCCGCCCGGCTCGACACCGAGATCAAGAAGGTGCTGGCGAGGACCGGCGCGAGCAAGGTCGACGTCGTCGTCCACTCGATGGGGGCGCTGAGCTCCCGCTACTACCTCAAGAACCTGGGCGGGACGGCGTCCGTGGACGACTTCGTCTCCGTCGCGGGCACCAACCACGGGACCTCGGTGGCCTCGTTGTGCAGCTGGCTGTACACCTCCTGCGCGGAGATGGTGACCGGCAGCTCCTTCCTCGCCTCGCTCAACTCCGGCGACGAGACGCCGGGCAGTGTGAACTACGCGGCGTACTGGTCGAACTGCGACGCGGCCATCGATCCGGATTCCTCGGCGCTGCTGAGCGGCGCGACCAACGTCGGCGTCGGCTGCATCTCGCACGACGACATGAACAACGACCACGGCGTATACGAAAAGGTGCGCGACTTCATCCGGTGAGCCGGTGCGAGCCGGACCGGCCCGGCCGCTCTCATGGGGATGCGCCGGGCCCGTACGGGCGAACGTCGTCAGGCCCTTCGCCGCCCGCCCCGGAGGCCGCCCCGCGCGCCGAGGCCCCGGGGCCCGGGCGAGGCCCGCGCGGGGGCGCTACAGGCTCCACCGGCGCAGCTCGCTCGCGATCTCGGACAGCGACGCCTCCCCGTTCTTGACCAGGCGGGCGAGATCGCGGACCTGTTCGGGCGAGGTGGCGATCTTCAGCCCGCTGGCGACGAGGTAGGCGTAGGCGACGGCGCACGCGAACAGGGCGTTGGAGCGCTCCAACGCCGGTACGTGGATGAGGAGCTGCAGCAGTGCGGCGGCGCGCGACTGCGGATCGTCGTAGACGGGGACGTCGAATATCTCGGCCTGATGGCGCGCCACGGCCGCGACCAGCGCACCCCAGTCGGTGACCTGGGGGTCCCCCGGGGTGTTCTGTTCGGCGAGCATGAGGAGCCAGGCGAGGTCGATACGGAGATCGCTCAAGGGATCAGCGGCGACCTTCGCGCGGGCCGGCCTCACGGGTCCCGCCCTCGCGTTCCGCGCCGAACTCCTCGGCGAAGAGGGCCTCGTACTGCTTCATGAAGTCGCTGGCGGCCTCGACGAACGTGTGACCGATCTCCCCGGCGTCCTGTCTGACCAGCTCTTCTATGTAGCGATTGACGCTCATGCCGCGAGCCGTGGCGCGCTCGCGGGCGACCTGGGCCGTGCCCTCGTCGACGCGTACGTTCAGCTGGGTCTTCGCCATACCTCGAAGCTAGCGCCATGGTGCTAGCAGCGGCAAGGGCGGCCGACTCCCGAAAAGGGATACCGGCTGTGCGCCGGGTCACACTACGCTCGGCCAGGCAGAGTCATCGGTTCGTAGTCGGCACGTCCACCGAGCGAGGAGGCAGCCTTGTCCACACCTGCTGCGGAGCACGTCCCCGGCCTGGCCGCGGCCGGCGGGATCGCGGCCCGCGCCCGAGGTCTGACCAAGGCGTACGGCTCCGGCGAGACCACGGTGCTGGCACTGGACGCCGTGGACGTGGACATCGCGCGCGGTCGCTTCACCGCCGTCATGGGGCCGTCCGGGTCCGGGAAGTCCACGCTGATGCACTGCCTGGCGGGCCTCGACACCGTCTCGGCCGGACAGGTGTGGCTCGGCGACACCGAGATCACGGGCCTGAAGGACCGGGAGCTGACCCGGCTGCGACGGGACCGGATCGGGTTCATGTTCCAGTCGTTCAACCTGATCCCGACGCTGAACGCGGCGGAGAACATCACCCTGCCGATGGACATCGCGGGCCAGAAGCCCGACCGGGAGTGGCTGGACCAGGTCATCGACACCCTCGGCCTGCGGGACCGGCTGAAGCACCGGCCCTCGCAGCTGTCCGGCGGTCAGCAGCAGCGCGTGGCCTGCGCCCGTGCGCTCGCCTCCCGGCCCGAGCTGATCTTCGCCGACGAGCCGACCGGCAACCTGGACTCGCGCGCCGGGCTGGAGGTCCTCGCGTTCCTGCGCGAGGCCGTCGACGCCCTGGGCCAGACCGTCGTCATGGTCACCCACGACCCGGGCGCCGCGGCCCACTCCGATCTGGTCCTCTTCCTGGCCGACGGACGGATCGTGGACGAGACGCCGCGGCCCACGGCCGAGGCGGTGCTGGAGCGGATGAAGCGGTTCGACGTGATCCGCGCCCAGTTCGACGGCGACGGCGGAGACAGCGGAGCCGGAGCCGTCGGAGCCGGCTCGGGCTCCGGGGAGAAGTGATCCGGTGCTGAAGGCGACCCTCCGAAGTTTCCTCGCGCACAAGGGACGGCTGCTGCTGTCCGCGCTCGCCGTCGTCCTGTCGGTGGCGTTCGTCGCGGGCAGTCTGATCTTCTCCGACACGGTGACGCGCACCTTCGACCGGCTCTTCGCGTCCACGTCGGCGGACGTCACCGTGCAGCCGAAGAAGGACCTCAGCTCGTCGGTGCCGACCGGCGCGGTGCAGACCGTGCCCGCCTCGCTCGCCCGGCGGCTGGCCGGCGTGAACGGCGTCGCCTCCGCCCATGCCGACGTGAGCGTCCAGAACATCACGGTCGTCGACGCCGAGAACGAGTCCGTGGGGCCGACCACGGGCGCGCCCACCATCGCCACGGACTGGTACGTCACCCACCGCAGCCCGGTGGAACTGACCTCCGGTCACGCCCCGCGGGGCGCGGACCAGGCCATGCTGGACGCCGACACCGCCGACAAGAAGCACGTGCGCATCGGCGACACGCTCACCGTGATGGCCCAACCGGGCTCGTTCAAGGTCCAGGTCGTCGGCATCGCCACCTTCACCACCACCAACCCGGGTGCGGCCCTGGTCTACCTCGACCCCGGTACGGCCGCCGCGAAGCTGCTGGGCACGGCGGACAAGGCCACCAGCATCTCCGTCGACGCGGCGCAGGGAGTGAGCGACGCCGTGCTCAAGAAGCGCGTCGCCGCCGCGGTCGGCGCGGGGCCCTACGAGGTGAAGACGGCCGACGAGCAGGCGAAGTCGTCCGCGGAAGCCCTGGGCGGGTTCCTCGACGTCATCAAGTACGTGATGCTCGGCTTCGCCGGGATCGCCGTCCTCGTCGGGGTCTTCCTGATCGTCAACACGTTCTCGATGCTGATCGCCCAGCGCACCCGCGAGCTGGGCCTGCTGCGCGCCCTGGGCGCCGACCGGCGCCAGGTGCGCCGCTCGGTGCTCACCGAGGCCGTGCTGCTGGGCCTGGTCGGCTCCACGCTGGGGCTCGCCGCCGGCATCGGTCTCGCGGCCGGGCTGATCAAGCTCATGAGCGCCTTCGGCATGAACCTCAAGGCCACGGAGATGGTCGTCGGCTGGCCCACCCCGGTGTCGTCCTACGTCGTCGGCGTCGGCGTCACCTTCGTGGCGGCCTACCTCCCGGCCCGCCGCGCGGCGACCGTGTCGCCGATGGCGGCCCTCGCGGACGCGGACGTCGCCGGCGTCGGACGGCCGCTCAAGGTGCGCGCCGTGGTGGGCGCGGTCGTCGGGGCGCTCGGCGCGGCCGCGCTCGTCGGCTGCGCGACCTCCTCGAAGACGGCGTCGGCGGCGTCCCTGCTGGGCCTCGGCGTGGTCCTCACCCTGATCGCCACGGTCATCGCGGGACCGCTCCTGGTCCGGCCGGTGATCAGGGTCCTGGGCGGCGCCTTCCCCGCCCTGTTCGGCTCCGTCGGCCGGATGAGCCAGCGCAACGCCCTGCGCAACCCGCGGCGTACGGGCGCCACGGCGGCCGCGCTCATGGTGGGCCTCGCCCTGGTGGGCGGCATGTCGGTGGCGAGCGCCTCCATGTCCAAGTCCTTCGACCAGCAGATCGACAGGACGCTGGGCGCCGACTTCGTCGTGCAGAACGCCAACTTCACCCCGTTCTCCACCGAGGTCACCGACGCGGTGCGCGGCACCGGGGGCGTCGGCCTGGTGGTCCGGCAGCGGTTCGCGCCGATCGCCGTGCGGCTGCCCGACGGCAAGCGCGTCGAGACGACCGCCGCGGGCTACGACGACCGGGTCGACGACGTCGCCCACGTCGCCTACGCCGAGGGCGACACCGCGGCCGCGCTGGCCGACGGCGCGATCGGCATGGACGTGGGCTTCGCCGAGGACCACGGGGTGCGGCTCGGCAGCGTGCTCCCGGTGGAGTTCCCCGGCGACCGGACGGCGTCGCTGAAGGTGGGCGCCCTCACCGACCAGGACGGCGCCGACGGGTTCGGATCCCGGGGCGGGATGTTCTTCGGCATCGCCACCGTCGAGAAGTACGTGCCCGGCGGTCAGGACTCGGCCCTCTACGTCAACGCGCGGTCCGGCGCCACGGCCGACCAGCTGCGCCCGCGGCTGGAGCGGACCCTGGACGCGTATCCGCAGGTGCAGGTCCGTGACCAGGCCGACTACAAGAAGCTGGTGCACGACCAGATCGCCGTGCTGCTCTACCTCGTGTACGCGCTGCTCGGGCTGGCGATCGTCATCGCGGTGCTCGGCGTCGTCAACACGCTGGCCCTGTCGGTGGTGGAGCGGACCAGGGAGATCGGGCTGCTGCGCGCCATCGGGCTGGCCCGACGGCAGCTGCGCCGGATGATCCGGCTGGAGTCGGTGGTGATCGCGGTGTTCGGCGCGGTGCTGGGGCTGGCGCTCGGCCTGGTGTGGGGCGTGTGCATCCAGCAGGTGCTGGAACTGCAGGGCATGAAGGCCTTCGCCGTCCCGTGGGGGACGATCGTGGCGGTCGTGGTGGGCTCGGCGGTCGTCGGCGTCGTCGCGGCGCTGCTGCCCGCTCTGCGCGCCTCCCGGCTGAACGTGCTGGCCGCGATCGCGCACGACTGAGAACGTCGGCGGTGGCGGTGGCCGAGGCGTCCGGATGGTGGAATACCGCGTTCGGACGCCTCGCCCGTGATGGGATCCCCGCATGTCTGATCTGCGTATACGGGCCGCGACGCCCGAGGACCTGGACGCCGTGCTGGCCTTCTGGAGGACGGCTGCCGAGGGCACGAGCATCAGCGACGACCGAAGCGGGGTGGAGCGGCTGGTCGCCCGCGACCCGGACGCCTTGATCCTGGCCGAGCAGGACGGTGAGCTGGTCGGGACGGTGATCGCCGGATTCGACGGGTGGCGGTGCCACCTGTACCGGCTGGCGGTCCGTCCGGAACGTCGCCGCCGGGGCGTCGGGTCGGCGCTGCTGGCGGCCGCGGAGGAGCGGTTCGCGCGGCTCGGCGGCCGCCGCGGGGACGCGATGGTGCTCACCCGCAACGAGACGGCGCATCATGCCTGGCGCGCGGCGGGGTACGCGCCCGAGGAGAAGTGGCGGCGCTGGGTGAAGCCGCTCACGGACTGAAACGGGGCCCGCGCGGTCCCCTTTGCCGATCCTTTACCCTGGGGGGACTGTGTGGATCACCACGCGGTCCCCCACGACGTCAAGAAAGGTGTGAGCGTCCGCCCATGGGCGAGCCTCCCCGTACCCGTAAGCGTCCCCCTGCGCCACATCGCGCGTCGCCGTCCGCCCTGTCCGATCCTGGGACGGAGGTGACCCGATGACCGAAGTGCTGCTGCTCCTGGTGGCGATCCTGCTGTCGCTCGCGTGCGGCGCCTTCGTCGCCGCCGAGTTCTCGCTGACCACGGTCGAGCGCGGCGAACTCGAACGAGCGGCGAAGCGCGGCGAGCGCGGCGCGGCCGGAGCGCTCAAAGCAGTGCGGAACCTCACCTTCCAGCTCTCGGGGGCGCAGCTCGGCATCACGGTCACCAACCTGGTGGTCGGCATGCTGTCCGAGCCGTCGATCGCCAAGCTGATCTCCGGGCCCCTGGAGTCGCTCGGTCTGTCGAGCACCGCCGCGAGTTCGGTCGCGCTGGTGCTGGGCACGGCCCTGTCGACCGTGTTCCTGATGGTGGTCGGCGAACTCGTCCCGAAGAACTGGGCGATCTCCTCCCCGCTGGCGGTCGCCAAACGGGTGGGCAACGCCCAGCGCTGGTTCAGCGCCGCCTTCCGGCCGTTCATCAGCCATCTCAACAACACCGCGAACCGGATCGTGCGCCTCTTCGGCCTGGAGCCCACCGAGGAACTCGCCGCCGCCCGCAGCCCGCAGGAGCTCGCCGCCCTGGCCCGGCACTCCGCCAAGGAGGGCGCCCTGGAGGCGGATACCGCCGAGCTCTTCGTGCGCACCCTGAACCTGGCCGATCTGACCGCGGAGAACGTCATGACCCCGCGCGTCCAGGTCATCGCCCTCGAAGCGGCGGCGACCTGCGAGGACGTCGCCAACGCCACCCGGGCCACCGGGCTGTCGCGCTTCCCGGTGTACCGCGGCGGCCTCGACGCGGTGGTCGGCACCGCTCACATCAAGGACGCGCTGGCGGTCCCGGCCGGGCGACGCCCGCGCGTGCCGGTGTCGGAGATCATGCGCGAGCCCCTCCTCGTGCCCGAGTCGCTCACCGTGGACCGGCTGCTGGACCGGCTGTCCGGCAAGCGGACGATGGCCGTGGTCATCGACGAGTACGGCGGCACGGCGGGCGTGGCCACGCTGGAGGACATCGTCGAGGAGGTCGTCGGCGAGGTCCGCGACGAGCACGACCCGCACGAGACGCCCGACCTCGCCCCCGCGGGCGCGGACGACGACGGCCGCGCCCTGTACTCGGCCGACGGCTCCGCCCGCACCGACCAGCTCGCCCGCGTCGGCCTGCAGGCCCCGGAGGGCCCCTACGAGACGCTGGCCGGGCTGGTCGCCAACGAACTCGGCCGGATACCGGCCGTCGGCGACACCCTGGAGGTCGCCGGCTGGCGCATGGACGTCGTGGACGCCTCCGGCCGCCGGGCCGCCCGGGTGCTGCTGCACGCACCGCTCGCCGACACCCCCGTGGAAGGGGCGGACACGTGATCGCCGTCCAGTTGCTCATCGCCCTGGCGACCCTCGTCGTCAACGCGTTCTTCGTCGGCGCGGAGTTCGCGCTGATCTCCGTGCGCCGCTCCCAGATCGAGCCGTACGCCGAGCAGGGCGACCGGCGCGCCAGGAGCGTGCTGTGGGGACTGCAGCACGTGTCGGCGCTGCTGGCGGCCGCCCAGCTCGGCATCACCCTGTGCACGCTGCTCCTCGGCGTGGTGGCCGAACCCGCCATCGCGCATCTGCTGGAGCCGGTGTTCCACGCGGTGGGGGTGTCCGAGAGCGCCGGCCACGCGGTGTCCTTCGTGATCGCGCTCGTGCTCGCCACCTATCTGCACATGCTGCTCGGCGAGATGGTCCCGAAGAACGTCACGCTCGCCGAGCCGGTGCGCAGCGCGCTGCTGCTGGGCCCGCCGCTGGTCGCCCTGGCCCGGGGGTTGCGACCGGTGATCTTCGCGATCAACGCCTTCGCGAACGGCCTGCTGAAGCTGTTGCGGGTCGAGACGAGGGACGAGGTCGCGGCGACCTTCTCGGACGCGGAGCTGGCGCAGATCGTCAGGGACGCGGGCGAGGCCGGACTCATCGACGACCGCGCCCAGGAACGGCTGCACGACGCCCTGGAGCTGGGCCGCCGCGCGGTGCGGGACGTCGTCCTGCCGCTGGAACGGGTCGTCCACGCGCGCGTGGGCGTCACTCCGGAGGGGCTGGAGACGCTGGCGGCCGAGTCCGGGTTCTCCCGGTTCCCGGTGGTGGACGAGGGCCGGCGGATCGTCGGCTACCTGCACGTCAAGGACGCGCTGGACGCCTCGCCGCGGGAGAGGCCCTTCCGCTTGCGGGACATGCGGGCCATCGCGCGGGTCAGGGAGACGACGCCGCTGGACGACGTCCTGACCGCCATGCGGGGCAGCCGCACGCATCTGGCCGCCGTCCTCGGCTCCGACGGGCGGCTGGCCGGCCTCGTGACCATGGAGGACGTGCTCCGGGAGCTGTTCGGACAACGCGCGTGAACCGGTGGGCACGGCCGGGAACGCCCACCCGGCCGAGCTGACCGCACGGCGGCCGACGGAGGCGACCGACCGACGGGTATGCGACTCGGGCTACCATCTGTGTCGCCATGCAGACGAACCCCACTCACACCAGCCTGGTCGCCGTCGGCGACTCCTTCACCGAGGGCATGTCCGACCTGCTGCCCGACGGCACCTACCGGGGCTGGGCGGACCTCCTCGCCGGGCGGATGGCCGCCCGCTCCCCCGGCTTCCGGTACGCCAACCTGGCGGTGCGCGGGAAACTGATCGGCCAGATCGTCGAGGAGCAGGTGCCGGTGGCGGCCGCGATGGGCGCGGACGTCATCACCCTGGTCGGCGGCCTCAACGACACGCTGCGGCCCAAGTGCGACATGGGCCGGGTCAAGGGTCTGCTCACGGAGGCCGTGGAGCGGCTGGCGCCGTCCTGCAAGCAATTGGTGCTCATGCGCAGTCCGGGCCGGCAGGGTCCCGTCCTGGAGCGGTTCCGGCCGCGCATGGAGGAACTCTTCGTGTGCGTGGAGGACCTGGCGGCGCGGCACGGCGCGCTCGTCGTCGACCTGTACGGCGCTCCGTCGCTGAGCGACCCCCGCATGTGGGACGTCGACCGGCTGCACCTGACGGCGGAGGGCCACCGCAGGGTCGCCGAGGCCGTCTGGCAGGCGCTCGGGCACGATGCCGAGGACGCGGCGTGGCACACGCCGATGCCGGCGACGCTGCCCCCGGGCTGGGCCGCCCGGCGCGTCGCCGACGCGCGGTTCGCCCGGCAGCACCTGCTGCCGTGGATCGGCCGCCGCCTGACCGGCCGCTCCTCCGGGGACGGCCTGCCGCCGAAGCGGCCCGACCTGCTGCCCTACGCGGGTCCGACGGTCTGACGTACGCCGGGGCCCGGACGGCGGCTCGGCTCGCGAGAGGACGCCGGCCCCGCTTGTGCCCGTCCTCGGCGCGGGCGGCCGGGGCGCCGGTGAGGCCGTCCGTGCGCCGGTCGGGACGCGCGCAACCGCCACCGCCCCTCGGGCGAGACCGGAGTGACCCGCCTCTCGTAGGTTCCGCCGAACCGGACCCGGGCACTGGCCTGCACGAATCGCCAGTAGAATCCGTCCACTGTTCTACGGCTTCCGGCATACTCGCTGGTCAGAGATTGTGAGAGATGATCTCTCCTCGATCATCTCTCACAATCTCTCACGTGAGGGCCGTTTGCCCGATCCCGTGGAACACGTCGAGGGCCTCGGCTGCGCCCCTCATGTCCTCGGCTTCGATGGAGACGTACTTACGCTTCGTGAAGGCCGCGTTCGTGTGGCCGGCCCACGCCGCGAGGACGACGTCCGGGACCCCGCTCAGCGCCAGCGCCTTCAGTACCGCGTGCCGGGCGTCGTACAGGCGCACCTGGCGCAGACCCAAGCGCCGCATCAGCCGGTAGGCGTACTCACGCAGCTGCCGCGTGTTCAGCGGCATGCCCAGCTCGTCGACGACGACGTACCCCGTGTCGGTGTACGCCTCCCCCGCGGCGAGCCTCTCCGCGGCCTGCTGGGCACGGAACCGTCTGAGAGCCTCCCACGGCCCCTGAGGCAGCGGCAGAATCCGCTCGCCGGATGCAGTCTTGGTGTCCTTCTCCAGCACCGTCACGTTGCCGATCATCGTGCGGGTGTTGGCGATGTCCAGAGTGCCGAGCTGCAAGTCGACGTCCATCCATCGCTGGCCGCAGACCTCGGCCGGCCGCAGCCCCATCAGCGACAGCAGCAGCGGGGCGAACAGCCGGTCTTCCGTGATGCCGCGGATGAACGTCTGCACCTCGGCGACCGTCCACGGCTTAGGCCGCTCGCGCTCCCGCTTGTCGGTCTTCTTGTCGACGAGCGACGGCCGCACCTCCGCGGCCACGTTGACACTTACCAGCTTCCGGACGACGGCCCTGCCCAGGGCACTACGGAGCCTGGTCAGGATGCCCTCAACCGTCGAGATCATCAGCCGGGTACCCCGCTCGCCTCCCATGCGGCGCCCGCGGGCAACCAGGTCATCCACGAAGTCGCGGACATGGTCCTCGGTGAGCTCTTGCAGTCGGATGTGCCCGAGCTGGTCGTAGACGTGCACCAGGGCGAGGCGATAGGTGCGGATCGTCGTCTCCTCGACGTCCCGCCGCTTGTACTCCAGCCACTGATCAAGCCACTCCCCCACCGTGATCTTGTTCGGGACGATCAGGGTTCCCGCGGCCCGCTGGTGCAGGATGCGGTCGCGCTCCTCGCGGCACTCCCTCGCGGTATCCCTGGTGACCGTCACCTGGATCCGCTTGCCGTTCTCGTCGCGGCCGGCGTCGACCATCAGGCGGTACCGAAACTTCCCGCCCGAGAGAGCGATCCGCTTCGGCTCAGCCATCGTCGCGCCCGCTGGGCTCCCACGGCGCCGGGTCGGTGCGCTTGACGACGTCAAGGTCCACGGCGCCCCAGTCGGCCAGCTGCTCGAAGAACTCCCGCTTGGCCTTCAGCCGCTCCGGGCTGCGCTCGTACAGCCACTGCGGCCGGCCGTACAGCTGATGCTCGACCATCTCCCTGCGCTCGCTCCCTTCCGTGAAGCGGAGGGGACGCTCGCCGTTCGCCCACGCCCAGGCGTCGGCGGCCGACACGGCGCCACCGCCTGTCACCTCGACGGGGTCGGTGCTCTTATCGGTGAGCGGCAGTAGCAGCGCGGATGGACTCACGCCGAAGGCGACCGCGAGTGCGGCGAGTTCGTCGGCCGTGACCACCCGCTCGCCCTTCTCCATGCGGGTGATACCCGATGCGGGGATGCTGCGGCCGGCGCGCTCCACCGCGCCGGAGAGCTGGCGAGTAGTGAGCCCTCGACGTTCACGCAGGCGGGCGATGTTCGCCGCGACGATCTGTCCTGTGGGTCCTACCTCGATGGCGCGTCGTCCGCGCTGCTGCTCTGCCATAGGGAGCAGGTTAAGCATCAGCGCTGACCTTGTTGTGCATCCGGTCTCCGGTGCTAGAGTCTCCATAGGTGCATTCTAGGAACGTTTGCTGCACGTTGGCAACGATTGATGCAGGAAGGAGTATCGACCCGTGAAGGAAGAGTTCTTGTCGCCCAAACAGGTCGCACGCGAGTACCCCGTGCTCGGCACCACCTCTGCCCTCGCGGAACGCAGGTGGCGGGGGGAAGGCCCCGCGTACCTCAAGACCGGCAAGGGTCGAGCAGGCCGCGTCTTCTATCGACGCAGTGCCATCGAGGACTTTCTGGCCGAGTGCACGGTGACCCCAGGGAGGGCCGCGTGACCAAGTCTCAGCCGACCCTCGCAGAGGTTCGGAAGTGGCCCGCGACCGTGAGCGTGTCCGATGCCGCCCGCGCCATCGGATGCAGCCGGAGCCACTTGTACGAGCGGGTCAAGCGCGGCGACAGCCCCGTCAAAACCATCAACGTCGGCACACGGCACGTCGTCATCACGGCCGACCTCGTCCGACTGCTGTCCGGCGAGCCGGTGCAGGAGACCGGAGGCGCCGCCGCATGACCATGAACGCAGAAACGCCCCGGCCGCAATCCGGGGCGTTTCAGAAGAACCTCGCGGGCGGCGAAGCTGCTGCCAGCATTGCACAGGTGCGCCGTCGACGCGACGCTGCCCACCGGTGCGAGCCGTTCGACTGCACGGCCCCGGGATCCGTCCGCGCCACGGACGAAACCCCCGAGCCGGCCGACGTCGACCCCGACGAAATCGCCGAACTGTGGGCGAACGCTAAGGCGGCATGGAGCGTCCGCGACTTCCCGCGGTACGGGTCCCAGGCCTGGATCGCCCTCGGCCCCGACGACCCCCGGCGGCTCGCCGGTGCCCTTGAAGCCGCCGAGATGTGGCGCAAGTACGGCGACGAGGACGAGCTGATCGCCTGGCTCAAGAACCTCGGCCGGCGGCCCAACCTCACCGAAACGCGCACCCGCGCCCAGCTCGACGAGCTCGCCAAACCGAAGCCGCCCCACCAGCTGCGCGCCACGCCCGGCTGGCCGCCCATTCGCGTACCGGGCAAGCCCGACCGGTACCTCACGCACCGAGACAGCCACCAGGAGGCGGCGTGACCGAGCCCGCCATCAGCCCCGTCGCTGAACCGCCACCCGACGATCTGCCGGACCTGCCGCCCGACGAACCGGACGAGCAGCAGGAACGCAGCTTGCGCTGGCCGCGGCGGAGCCTCGACGACATCGGCAACGCCGAACGGCTCGTCGATCACTACGGCGCAGAGATCCGCTACACCGTCGACGCAGAGCAGTGGGTCACCTACGAGGACGGCCGCTGGAGCTTCAAGGGCGGCGCCACCCGGGTCTGGCAGCGCGTCATCCGCACCATCGACACGCTGCCCGGAACGGAAGCGCAGGCATACAGCGGCGTCCCCGGCCGCGGGCCGAAAGGGGAGGCCCTGCCCTCCCCTCGGGAGAAGTTCCTGCAGTGGGCAGCGTCGCAGCGGATGCGGCCCAAGCTCGCCGCCATGCGTGAGATCGCCCAGGGCCACCCGTCGCTGCACTGCTTCATGAGCGACTTCGACCGCTCCGAGATGCTGCTCAACGTCGGCAACGGCGTCATCGACCTCCGTACCGGACAGCGGATGGACCACGACCCCGGCCTGTTCCTCATGCAGCAGTCGCCCATCCCCTTCGACCCGGACGCCAAGGCCCCCATGTGGGAGGAGTTCCTCGCCTCCGTCATGCCGGACGAGGAGCGGCGCGAATACCTGGCCCGGGTCGTCGGCTACACGCTGAGCGGCTCCACCGAGGAGCAGGTGATGTTCATCCATCACGGCGACGGCCAGAACGGCAAAGGCGTGTTCATGCGCGTCGTCACCGCCATCCTCGGCGACTACGCCCAGTCCGTGCCGCGGTCGACCCTCATGGCCAAGCAGAACGAAGGCATCCCCAACGACGTCGCCCGAATGATGGGCAAGCGGCTGCTGTCGACCACCGAGACATCGGCCGGCAAGAAGCTCGACGACGAGCTGGTCAAGCAGCTGACCGGCGAGGACACCGTCAGCGCGCGCTTCCTGAACAAGGAGTTCTTCGACTTCCGGCCCGTCGGAAAGATCCACCTCGTCACCAACTACCTGCCCACCGTCGGCGGCGGCCACGGCATCGCCCGAAGGCTGCAGGACATCGGCTGGGACGTCATCGTCCCGCCCGAGAAGCGCATCAAGAAGTACGACGAGAAGATCCTCGCCGCCGAAGCATCCGGCGTCCTCAACTGGGCCATCCAGGGCTGCCTCAAGTGGCAGGAGAACGGCCTCGCCGTCCCGGCCGCCGTACAGGAGAAGACGAAGGAGCACCTGGCCAAGTCCGATCCGCTACTCATGTGGCGCGACGACTACACCAGGCCAGCCGAATCGACCGCGTACACCGAGACGGGTGTGCTCTTCGCCAGCTACAAGCAGTGGTGCCAGGCCGGCTCCATCCGGGAGATGAGCATCCGAGCCTTCGGCGAAGCCCTGCAAGAGAAGGGCTATCAGCGAGGCAACCACCCCACGAACCGAAGGTCGGTGATCTATGGCCTCCAGCTGGCGTCCCACTTCTGACCTCCGAAGGGATCCGAAGGGTTCTCCGAAGGGGTCGCGAAGGCTTCTCCGAAGGGTCTGACCTGCACTTCGAAGGGATCGAAGGGATGTGTAAGAGGTTCCGCGCATATGAGGAAAGCAGTGTTTCCCGTATGGCCTATAGGCGCTCGACCCCCCTCGAATCCCTTCGATCCCTTCGAAGCCTTCGAAACCCCAGGTCAGACCCCCGAAGGGATCGCCAGACCATCCCTTCGAAGCCTTCGGAAAGCCTTCGAACCGGCCCGACCCCCTACCTCCTCCCGTTGCTGCCCTCTTGGACAGCTGCCACAGACCAGGAGTTCCGTTGACCAAGCAGCTCACCACCCAGAACGCCACGATCACGACCGCCGCGGTCGAGGTGAAGGCCCTCACCATCGGCGGCAAGCAGGTCACGCTGTCCGTCTTCCGGCAGCTGCAGGAGGAAACCCTCATCAGCAATGAGGGAACCCTGAACGGCGTCCCCTGGGGCTACGTCAACTACCACCCCGACAAGTGCGCCGATGACCAACCGCACTGGCACATCGTCTGGCAGCACGGCGACCAGCTGCGGCGCGCCAAGGTCAGTCAGAAGCCCGACTTCGCTCCTGGCGTCACCAGGGGGCGGTCGCTCCCCTTCATCTCCTCCACGGTGGACCGTCTCGTCACCAGCTTCGTCCTCCAGTGGCTTGAGGGTCGGCGCCCCGACCGCCCCCTCCAGCTCGAGCGGACCAGCAACTTCAAGTACAGCAACGAGGTCACCTACAGGACGCCTTACGACTTCCTGGCCTGGGGCAGCGCGCACCGGCTGGCGGTCGAGGCAACGAACGCCCACCACGAACTGACCCGCGCCGCCGAGTACCTCCAGGAGTTCAGCAGTTACGCCCTCGGTGCGGATCCAGAGTGGCGTGATCGGGAGCGTCAGCGCCGCCAGGAGCGCCTGGACGCGGCCAACTCTGCCGCCTCGGCCGCGCACGCCGAGTTGGCCGCACAGGTGGCCACCTGGGGACGCACGAACGACGAGGTGTTCGCCGACTACCAAGAGGCCTGCGAACTAGAAGCGGCCCGCAGGAGGCGCCAGCGCGAGGTACGCGCCACTCTCGCCCAACTTCCTCAACTCTTCATCGCGGTGTGAGGTACCCATGACCAGCCACGTCGAGCAGCAGATAGAGGCCCGGATAGCTGCGGCCAAGGCAAAGACGCAGCAGCGGCGAGAGCAGCGTGACGAGCTGGGCGCCGCGCGCGACCGCGGCCTCGAAGCACGCAAGGCCACCAAGCTGCGCCGCCTGTACTGCGCGACGTGCGCCAAGCTGCAGCGCCGCGGCAGCTACCTGCGTTGCCCGCTGGGCTGCGGAGATGTCGTCTGCCGCAGGAACCCCCGCTGCGGCAACACCCACCTCCGCCAGTGCGACAACCGACCCACCCAAGCCACTGAAGGGAACCTCTCATGAACCGCGAGCAGATCCTCGACAACTACAACCGCCAGCTCGCCCGCATCGAGGCCAGCCGCACCTACAGCGACCATGCCAAGAAGGTCATGGCCGCCAAGGCGTACACCACCGCGCAGAGCGCCCTCGAGCGGCTGCGGCAGTCCGAAGTCGACAGCATCAACACCCGCCGCTCCCAGCTGCAGCGCCGCATGTTCGGCCACCAGGGCACCGCCGACGCGCAGACCGTCATCGCCCGCCGCGACGCCAACGACCGGGCCGCCAAGCTCGACGACCCGCGCGCGGCCGGCGAGATGCTCGCCACCGCGCAGATGGAAGGCGATGACCTGATGGCGCAGGCCATCGCCACCCGCGCCGCCCGGTCCGGGTGGAACGACGTCCTCGGCAGCTACGCCAGCGACCGGCCCGGCTTCCAGCAGGCCGCCGAGGAGTACAGCAGCCTGCCCGACCCCGACGACTGGAAGTGGAAGTTCCAGCACACCGGCCAGTTCCTGGCGGGCACCCCCCGCACCCTCAGCGACGCCGCCCCGCACGAGATCGACCGGCTCGCCCAGCAGAACCTTGACGAAGGGGACGCCGCATGAACACCGTCCACGACGCCGTCCGGGCTGTCACCGCGGCCGAGCGCCGCAAGCTCCGCGTACCCGACCAGGTGCGCGAGGCCGCCGCTGTGCGCGCCGCCGTCGCCCGCACCGTGCAGCAGCCCGACCCCGAGCGGCCGGCCCTGCCCGCGACCGCGGCCGACGTCGAGCAGGTCATCCGCGACCACGCCGCCGAGCTCCAGCTCGTCGACCTCGCCCGCCGCGCCGCCGACCGCTTCAGCGACGAAGCCGACGCAGCCTACGTCGACGCCGTCCGCGCCGCCGTACCCGACTGGATCGCCGGCCTGCAGAAGGAGTTCGGCAACCTCATCGGCGTCGTGCAGAAGGCCGCGGCCAAGCTGCCCGCCGACCTCGACCAGATCGACCCGCAGCGCCTGAACTGGAACAACCCCGCCCACACGGCCGCGTACACCAAGGCCGAGGGCGCAGTCGTCCAGCTGGAGCAGCTCGTCTCCGACCGAGCCGACATGGTCAAGGTCGCAGGCGGCGACGGAGGCCGCGACAACGCACTGTTCGCCGTCGCCTCGCTGCCCGAGCCCACCACCCAGCGCGTCATGGATGACGACTGGCAGCAGCTCCACCCGACCATCAGCACGTGGCGCGAGCTCAGGCAGCAACCCGTCGCACGGTGGGTGTACCTCGTCAGGCAGGGCGAGCTGCAACTGTCGCTGGCCACACCCGGCGAGGTCAGGCAGCGGTCCGTCCAGGTCGAGCGGTGGAGGGACGCCGGGCACGCACGCCGGTCCGCCCTCACCCTCAACGGCGGCCAGGCAGCGGTACAGCAGTACCTCGCGGAGAGCGCGTAACCCATGGACTCGGCGTCAAAGGCACCGATCTCGACGGGCATGACGAGCATCGGACCCATGGAGCAGCGGTCTCTACGGCTTCTCTCCCGCACTCCAGCGCCGAACCCGGTCCCGGCCGGCCCCCCATTCCGGCCGGGACCCTGGGGGGATACCCCCCTCCTGGCCACCACGGGGATCGGGGCCGTATAGCACCTGACTTTCTGCGTGCTCACCGCGCTGTGTTTTTCAACCGGAAGGAATCGACCATGGAACTGCTGGAAGGGGACTTCTATCCGGCTCCGGAGCCGCCCGAGGGCCTCGGCCGGCAGGCCGCGCAACTGTGGCGGGACATCGTTGAGGACCAGGAACTGCGGTCCGACGAGCTCCGCGTGCTCGAGGACGCCTGCAGGGAGGTTGACCTCATCGAGCGGATGCACGTGGAGCTGCAGACGGCGCCGCTGGTGGTGAAGGGTTCGATGGGCCAGGACGTCGCCAACCCGCTGGTGCAGGAACTGCGGCAGCACCGCGGCCTGGTGGCCCGCCTGCTCGGCTCGCTGAAGCTGCGCGACGAGGGCGCAGAGGAGCGTGACGCGATGGCCCGGCAGGACCAAGGCCGCCGGGCTGCTCTGACGCGCTGGCACGGTACGGCGTGAGCCGGCCGCGCCGCCGCGCCCTGGGGCCGCCCGCAGGGATGCCTGTCCAGCTGGTGGCGTTCCGGTTCGAGGACTGGCGCGACCTTGCCTGGGATGCCGACTACGAGCCGGGCGGCGACTTCCAGCGCTACCTGGCCCGCACGGCATGGCAGGAGGCCCGCCGTAGCTGGTTGTACGGCGAGGGCCCCCAGAACAAGATCAAAGTCCCCAGACCTGAGCAGAGGGGCAGCGCCAACACGGTCCCGGTCCCCGAGCGGGGGCCGGCGGGTAACCCTCCCACCCTCAACCGGGCCCCCGCCCAGCACTCCGCACGCCCCATCAAATCCCGCTGATCCGGAGACCCTTCAAGGCCCGCGCCGCACGACGCCTGAGACGGGGCGTGCGAGCGCCTGCAAGGCCTGGCTGTCGGGGCAGTAGTCCCGGTGCGAGCAGCGTGCGCACGTCGTGATGTGGATGCCGTAGACCCGTCCGGCCTCCCGCCTGGCGCAGGGTCGGCAGCCACGCGGCTCCCACCGCTGCAGCGTCCCGCCGATGACGCTGAGCCGCGGACCAAGCTGCATGGAGGCGGCGCCACTGCACCACACGCAGCGCTTGCCGTCGACCTGCTCGCCGTCGAGGTCGGCAGCCCGAGGCACGGCCAGCATCTCGGCAGCGCTGACGAACCCGTCGTTCACGGCCGGTCCGCGATCGGGGCGAGGTCGTAGGCCTGGCGGCAGGAGGAGCAGGCGAACAGTCGGGCGCCGCTGGTGTCGCGGACCGGGCGGGCCGTGTTGCTGTAGGCCTCGTGCCAGGCGCACCAGGCGATACCGGCAGTCTGGGGGATGGTCGGCGCGGGCGTGGCCCGGCTAGCGTCTGGCATGTCGACTCCTGTGCAGTCGGCCAGCCCCGGGGCCGTTCGCGCGGCCGCCGGGGCGCTGTCATCTCTGCCATGCAATCGCGGGTGATCTGCACGGGAAGGAGCCCCGCGGGGGGCCAGGAGGGGGCCAGACTGTGCGCGGGAGGGGGCCAGGTGAGCAGCGAGGAACGTAGGCGTCAGTTCGGCGTGTATCTGGCGGGCCTGCGCCGGGCCGCGGGGAAGTCGCAGCGGCAGCTGGCCGGCCTGCTGTGCGCGTTGTCAGGTACGGCGTCGGTGACCCGCAACGAGGTGTCCCGGTGGGAGCGCGGCGCCCGCGTGCCTGAGGCGTGGTTGCCGTGCCTGGCGCAGGCGTTCGGGGTGCCGCTGCTGGAGTTGGAGCAGGCGGCGTCCTACGCCCGCGGCGAGGAGTGGGCGCGGCTTCCTGGGGCGGCCGCTTCACTGTCCGCGCTGCTGCCCGAGGGTGATCCGCTGCGCCAGCTGCAGGCGTCGACCTGGCGCCGCATCGACGAGGGGGCCGTGACCGGGCTGGCGGGCCGCGTGCATGCCCTGCGCCTGGCGGACGACGTCCTGTCGGGAGGGGATCTCATCCGTCCCGCGTTTCGTGAGTTGCGGTCGGCGCTCGCTCTGTATCGGGAGGCCTCGTTCTCGGATGGGACCGGCCGGGCCCTGTTGGTGCAGATCGGCGAGCTGGGGCAGATCGCGGGGTGGGTCGCTTCGGACGCGGGCCGCCTCGAGGACGCCGAGCGTGCCTACCGGCTCGGGCTGGATGCGGCACGGCAAGCAGGTGACGGCCCGCTGGCCGCGAATCTGGCTGGCTCGCTGGCCTATCAGTGGTCGAACAACGGGCGGGAGCGCGAGGGCGTCGACCTGGCGGAGGCTGCGGTGCGGGAGGCCGGTGACGCAGCCGGTCCTGCCGAACGGGCTTTGTTCTTCGACCGGGTTGCGTGGGCGCATACGCGTGCTGGGGACGCTCAGCCGGCCATGCGGGCGCTGGGCGAGGCGCATGACGCCTTGTCCGCCGAGGCGGCCGAGCAGCCGCCTCAGTGGGCCTACTGGGTGTCGCGGGATGAGCTGGAAGTGATGGACGCCCGCGTGTTCACGGAGCTGCGCCGCCCGCTGCGCGCCGTGCCGCTGCTGTCGCGCGTCCTTGACCGCTACGACGCCACGCATGCCCGCGAGCTGGCGCTGTACCGCTCGTGGCTCGCCGTGGCGCTGGCGGACGCGAACGAACCGGAGCAGGCCGCAGCCGAAGCCAAGCGGATCATCGACCTGTCGGGGGACCTGTCGTCCGACCGGACCGCGGAACGCACCCGGATCGTCCTGCAGCGGCTGCAGCCGTTCGCCGACGTGCCCGAGGTGCGCCGGGTGCTCGCCGAGCACGGCCATTTGCTGCTCGCGCGAGGCTGAGGGAGGGACGCAAAAAAGGGGACCCCGAAGGCCCGGATACAGGCCTTCGAGGTCCCCTCTACGGGCACTACTTCGCAGGTCGGGGCCCGCTACCAAGGTCACTACCGGGGTAGCGGGCCCCCTCTACATCAGGCGCCCTCAGCGTTCGGCTCGTCGGGGCCGTTCGTAGCGGGGTGCGTAGAGGGGTTGGCCTCTACCCGGCGTGCGGCGAGGAGGAGTTCGGCGGGCACGGCGGCCTCGAGGTCGGCCCTGCGGTACCCGGCGAGGTTCTTCCCGTTGACCTTCACCTGCTTGGTGGTGCGGTCGACGCCCGCGGCCTCCAGCTCGGCGGCCAGGCGCTCGGCGTCGAGGTCGCCGTAGCGGTCCTCGTCGACGTTGACGAGCCGGTCGAGGAGGTCGACGGTGTGCATGCGGTCTGTGTGCCGCATGACGTCGAGGCAGTCGGACAGGACGGGGGCGATGGTGACGCCGGCCTCGTCGGCTGCCGCGCTGACGTCGCCGACGGCGTCGCCGGTGAGCTGGCCTGCCTTCTGCCGCAGGGCGCGGCCGCGCTGGCACAGCTCGGCGAAGCCGGGCCCGTCGAGGAAGTCGGCCCGCACGGTCACGAACGAGGCCGGGCCGGTGACCAGGACGCCCGTGCCGCGGTGGTCCTCGGACAGGACGGAGGCGTCGGCTCCCTGGGCGGCCTTGCCCTTGCCGAGCACCATGTCAGAGCTGGTCTGGTCGACGACCTGTGTGCAGTACCGAAGGGTGATGATCTCCCGCAGCTTCGTCGGCACCGACTCGGCGTCGGGGCGCTGGCTGGCGAAGTTGGAGACGAACCCGGCGGCCGGCCCGCGCCGTGCGATGCGGCACAGGTCGTTGATGACCTGGTCGCGGTCGTCCTTGTCCATCGCGGTGAAGTACTCCTGCAGCTCGTCGATGGTGACGAAGATGACGGGCAGGTTGTACCGCTCGACGATCGCCGGGGTCAGCTTGCCCTCCGGGCACACGGAGACGGGCAGGCCGCGCAGCAGCACGAACCGGCGCTCCATCTCCGCCAGCAGTTCTTTCAGCATGGCCTTGAGGGCTTCGACGGCGTCGTCCTCGGCTCCCATGATGAGCCGGTGGGCGACGGCCTTCATCGGCATCCAGTCGGCGCCGCCCTTGCCGTCGGCGACGTAGTGCCGCACGTAGGCGTCGAGCAGGCCGGCCGCGGTCATCAGGCGCTGCGTGAACGTCTTGCCGCGCCGAGGCAGGCCGCCGAAGAACAGCGACTGCCACATGACGGGCACGCTGATGCGGGTCCCGCGGGCGTCTCCCCCGAACGGGATCGGGTCCCACACGGAGAACGTCTCCATCTTGACCAGCGGCGACGGGTTCGGCGTGCCGAGGTAGGGGTCGTCGTCGGCGACCCACATCGACACCCGGCCCGCGTTCCCGCCGGCCGCCGCGCGCACCCGGGAGGCGATGACCTGGATCTCGTCGACGCCGAGCTCGGCGGCGATCGCCGTGCGCTTGGCGAGGACGTCGGCGGCGGTCTTCCCGCCTCCCTTGGGCAGGTCGAAGATCACGGCCCAGCCACGCCCGTCGCGGACGGGTCCCATCACGCACGTCACCTTTGGCCCGTCGTCGTCGCCCTTGCCCTGCTTGAGCAGGCCCGCGGCCCGCAGGGCGTCGTTGAGCTGCTGCGCGGACATGTCGACGCGCAGGGGCGGCGTCGGGTTGTCGAGCAGCTGCACGTCGTCGCCGCGGCCGAGGTAGGCGAGCGGCATCGTGACGGCGGCCGCCATGCCCGCCTGCAGCAGGGGGCCGGCCAGTTCGAAGCCGACCACGGCAGAGACGGCGGCGACGGCGGCCGTACCGAAGCGCCAGCGGCGGCTGACGGTGCGGTGCCGGTGGACCAGCGCGTATCGGGCGGCCGCCTCGACGTCCTCGGGCTTGGCCTTGACCATGGCGCGCAGGGCTTTCACGGCGGCGGACTGGTCGTGCG
This sequence comes from Streptomyces sp. NPDC058291, assembly GCF_042880855.1. NCBI lineage: Bacteria > Bacillati > Actinomycetota > Actinomycetes > Kitasatosporales > Streptomycetaceae > Streptomyces > Streptomyces sp. NPDC058291. Next base: position 690 of record NZ_JBHVYK010000114.1, on the reverse strand, counting down.
CAGACAGGGTCGGCCACAATCCGCGCAGCCCCCGCCAGGCCCCCTTGGTGGCCAGGTAGGCGAGGCGGAACGCGTACTTCGGGACGCGCAGCAGGTGGTAGCGGGAGTGCCACCACGACAGCCGGCAGAACGCCGCGGTGTTGGCCTTGATGGACGCCGTCGAGCGGGCCCACACGGGCAGGATCGGCGCGTCCGGCACGGTGAGCCAGTCGGCGAGCGGGTTGTCCTCCCGGTCGACGGCCTCGACGACCGGGGCCTCTTCGACGGCGGCCGGCGGCTCGGGCTCGAACTTGATCAGGGAGATGTTCGGCTTGGCGTGCCCGTTGACGGGCCGCGGCAGCGTGTCGGTCATGCTGGTCTCCTGGTTTCGTTACGCATTTCGTTTCGGGGCCGGGCCCGGGGCGGCCGGACGACTTGGCGGAAGGACGGCCGCCCCGGGGTGTCGCTACTGCTTCTGCTTGCGGCGCAGCGCCTGCTTCTCGATGCGCTCGATGCGGCGCTTGAGGTCGCTGGTGTCGACGCGGTCGCTGCCGTCGTCGGCCAGGCCGCGCTTTGCCATCCGGGCCGTCAGGGCGGCGATCCGCACCTTCTCGCCCGTGGTGAAGTCGGAGAACGTCAGATCGTCCATGGGGTCCTCTCGGGTCAGTGGCGGAAGCCGGGCTTGTAGTGCTCGCGGATGTGGCGGGCTTC
>NZ_JBHVYK010000113.1:0-23715 GCF_042880855.1 Streptomyces sp. NPDC058291 | reverse complement strand
GCGGCGCGGCCTGCCTCCTGTCTGCGCCCCGGCTGGCCGCGCCCGGCGGCGCGCTACGTGCAGCGGGCAGAAGCAAGGAAGCCACCCGCAGGTCAAGGACATGCCTCCGGCGGGGGCGCTCAAGCTCCAGGATGGCGGGGGCGCCGTTCGCGAGTGCCGGCCGTGAGGGGCTGGTGCGGGAGCTCCCATCCCGTCTGCCGTCGACCCAGGCAGAGCCGAGCAGGCGCGGCCCAGGGCGTCAAGGTCGTTCGTACAGTGGCGCGCTCCACCTTGACGCCCTGAACCACGCCCGCTCCACGGTGTGTGGGTCGACGGCAGACGGGATGGGAGCCGGGGCTAGTGGCCATGGACGCTGGAGGGTTGCAGGCGACCGTCACAGCCAAAGAATCAGCGCGACGATCACGAAAAGCACAAGGAAGGGGCCGGCTATTGCCTTACGAAGCTCCCGTTCACCTTTTCCGGGAAACATGGGGTCGTCGCCTTCGTCGGTGAACTGGATCGAGGAGGCTGCTTTGTCGGTCAGGATGTCACTCGCATCCCGGATTAACGCTGCGGCCGCCTTCACATCACCTGATTTCTTTAGCATCGCGTCTACTTTAGCCAGCATCTCGGGCGAGGAAACTGCCAGACGCCTTACGTTTTGCTTGGTCTCCTCATCAATTCCTTCATTTCTGATAATTGTTTGAAATACGCTGCCGTTATTGGTCTGGATGTACTGATCAATCGCCGTCCCGGTCATGATCCCCTCCGCCGCATGTCGTGTTGCTCACCAGTGAGGGCGCACGGTCCAGGCTTAGGCGAAACGATGATGCGCACTCGCCTCCACTCTTGGACTGCCCGAGCGGGCCAGCCAGGATGAGTGCGATCAAGACGGCGGCGACAGCCGACACGGTGGCCACACCCACCCGCGCAAACGGATTGAGTGCCTGGCCTATCGTCTTGACCAAGGTGGGGTACTTGTGCGTGACCCACAGGACGAAGACCACGCCGACGAAGGCGAAGACGAAGACTCGATCCCGCACGAATGCCCCGACATGCTCGTCGGAAGACAGTTGCACCAAGTGTGCTATGAGCCATTCCAGAGCTGGCAATACGTAAGGGAAGTATCTATTGATAAGTTCGAAACCAAACAAGGCTGCCAAAATGGCTAAGACGGCACCGAATGCGTAATAAGCGATTCCAAGCCATCCCGCGTTACTGAATGCAGGAAGCTTCACCGCTTGCCATCGCGGTAATTAGTCTGCGACACGCTGCCATTGTTCGTCTCAATGAACTGCCCGTTGACAGTGACGCCACCCGACCGTGCGTTATGAGAAGGGGGAGTGTTGGCGGTGCCGCCGTCCGGCTGCGTGTTGCTTACAGGAGGCGTAGGAGTCGGGGCGGGGGTGGGGTCGGCGGTAGGGCGTGAGCGTGTCCACCGAGCGGTGATCACAGCGCCGCCGAGTAGGAACGCTCCGCCGATCAAGGCGGTGACTATCTCGATCATGGAGCCCCCCAGAGCGTCCGCCAACGGTCATCAAAATGCTACCTGCTACAGGTAGTTGAGGACCCAGGCATCCGTCAACGAGGACACGCGGCAGCGAGGCGCAGCAACCAGTCCCGTCCATAACCGTCTGGACTCAGCACATGTTGATCATGCGAACGGTGACAGGCCCTTGTCCTCCAGGTGAGCGAGCAACGAGTCAAGGCATGCGTCTGGCGTGGCCAGGTCAGCACGGAAGAACGAGTCCTTGCCGAGCTGCCCGCCGCTGACGATGACCATCCACGCCGCCCGCCGCTCAACCATGCGGTCACCGTCGACCTTGAAGACGGTCGTGACGCCGCGCTCGGCCAGCCACTCCATCAGTTCAAGCATGTCCACTCGCACCCCTCCGGAGAGATCATCCCACCCCTAGGGCACGGGCCCCTGGGCCGTCCCTGGGCCGTCCGAAGCTGACCAACGCTGACAGTCAGCACCCAGGGGTGACCACCCCCACCCCGCTCTGGCCTGGGGCCCCGGCGATGATCTGCCACACTGGACGTGTTATGCCTGCACCCGGAGAACTGGCAGCTGACGGTCGGGTTTTCCACCTGCGCATCGCGGTCGGTTCGAGGCTGGTGTTGCCAGCGGGACCGTCGCTGGGCCGGCCGTGGCCCGGCGTCATTTGCGCTTAAACGTCGTGTGTTGGTACGGCGCAGCTGATTGTGTACCCTGCCCCGGCAGCAGAGGTAGCTACCAGCCTAGGTCGGCCATGCGGTCACGTAGCCGGCGGTCGCCGAGTTGGATGACCTTGGCTTCGGGAGGGACGTCAGGTCTTGGGCGTGCGAAGGCGTTGGTCACCATGATGAACTGGCAGCCTTGGCGGCTGAGGTGGTTCATTTTTTTGTAGAGACTACTTATCGCCCCATAATCGTACGCTCCCGTTGGTTCGTCGAGAAGATACAGGCGATATTTCGATGGTTCGTCTAATGCTATCGAAAGTTGATTTCTTCTCGTATGCCTACTTGAATTTGTCGGCCCCATGTAAAAGCAATCTTCCGGCGCGAATCCTTCACCCAGAAGGATCTCAAGATTCCCAGCAAGGTATCGCGCCCATTTAGATTGATTAAGTGTTTGATGCAGCCGGCGCCCTCTGACGGCACCCAATTGAATGGCCAAAGCTTTCAGCAAGAGCGTCTTCCCTGTTCCATTATCACCATGTATTACATTGATACCGGAGCTGAAATTAATCCCTCGCCGCAATGTCGCGATTCCAGAGGGCGGGTTCTCCATGCTGTAATCGTGAGGAACGCGTACAGCGATTAGAGATCCGTTTTCGCGTGAATCGGCTTCCTGTCCTAGAGGTGCTGTATTCGCACTTCTAGGGTGGCTGACCGCAATTGGATGTTCGTTTCCTGTGGCTTCGACCAAACCCCTGCGAGCCAGGCTCCGTTCGGCGGCCCATTGTACTGTTGGTGCGGGATCATCTCGCATCGCGAGAAGGGCATTAGTGACGGACGTGTCGCTTGGCCAGCCGATACCAAGCCCGTTCACGGCGACTTCTCGAATGCCTACGTCTTTGGCGCGAAGAAGCGCAAGCAGAGCATCTCGAGTAATGACATCGCCCGACCAGTTTTCAAGCAGCACCTCAATGGCGATTTCCCGTACGTGCTGTACAGCGTCTTGAAGGAGAGGCAATACCGCGTTCCGGGCAAACGGATTCTCTGGCCACCCCTCCGCGAGCCCCTCAACGGCGATTGCTCGTACTTCCGCAGAGCGATCCTGCGTTAAAGACACAAGGGCGTCGAGGGCATCGGCATCGTCCGCCCACGCTTGCGCCAATCCCCATACGGCGATCGTCCGGACCTTTAGCTCCCTGTCGCGGGTGACCGCAATGAGAGCCTGGCGGGCAACTGGGTCTTCAGACCAGGTACGTGCCAAATTCAGGACCGCGATTGCCCGGATGTCTGATTGGTCGTCGACGGTCATTCGTGCGAGAGCGTCGCGAGTCTTCGGGTTGCGGGACCAACTCCTGATAAGCGCACGGAGGGCCGTCTCGCGGCTAGGTGCGTCAGTGAGTTGAGTGGCTGCCAATAGGGTTGCGAATTCGTCGATCGGTGATGTATGGGTGTCGGATCGGATGTATTGCTGCAACTCGCGGGTTTTACGTTCTTCAGTGTTGTTAATCTCTTGAGCCTTACCCAAAGCGTCAGCGATGTCCGCAAGTGCAGGTTGCGCCATGGTAGCCGTCGATAGAAGCCCCTGCTGAGGCAGGGCAGGGCCTACCGGAAGGGACTTCACCTCAGTGACGTCGGGGTGCAGAGATAAGCGGTGCACATTATTGTGAGCCTGCTCCCACAGAGTTTCCAGCAGGGCGCGGCGTTCGTTTACGCGGGCGAGTTGATCTTCGGCTGTGGCCTTGTGTCTCAGCGCTTGAAGTCGCTGGTTGGCGGCGACATCTACGGTCGCTGACTCGGCGCTGTTCCGGAGTACCTGACGGTGCTGGGTGTCGATGTCCATAACGATATCCCGCAGTGTGCTGATGATCTGCAACAGTGTGGTCATCAGCAACTGGGCATCGCTCAGGGCCCATCGAAGCCTGTCCTCGGTGCGGTGAGCACGTTCGAGTTCGAGCTGTGCCTGGAGAGTAGCTACAGCTACTTCAGTAGGACCTTGAGTTGTAGATGCTGGTGATTTTATCGAACGCCGCTTCTGACGATACTGACGAGCAGCGGTCAGTAGGCCGTCCGCCACGCAACACAGCTCCCTGTGGAGTTCCGGCCGAATGGAAGCGGCGCTGCTGGTGATCTCTAGGAACACCTTGACGAAGCGTTTCGACGGCAGAGAAGCCGTTCCTTTAAAGAGTCGATCGAGGTGTGACTTGGAAAACTTCATGTCGCTCACGGGATCGACTGGTGGCTCTTGCCCAGCCTCTATCCGCGCCCTTTCCTGATGAGCGCGGTACTGAAAGCGCTGTTCGATGTCCCGTGCGCTGAGGCACGCTGCTTGGCTCTGGTCTCGCAGGAACCGGCCCAGCGCCACGTCTGGTTCTTCGTCGTGCCCTGTTGTCCGTGTCATGTTTTCCCCTGTCCCTGCTCTGTCCCAGCGGCGTCCCTGGGACAGAGCAGGGGCACTGGATGTCGACCCAGCTCAAGTGCCCGGAGCACGCAGTGAGTCCCAGGCAGTCCCGATGAAGGTTGGGGGCGCCCTGCCCCATCACGATTCTCGCCTCAGCGACCTACGCAGGTCCCCAACTTCACGTAAATGCGCTGAGGAGAGCAACAGTGGCTACGCCCATCCACGACATCGCAAGCCCGGATACCGTCACCCTGAGCGGTCAGGCCAACGGGATCGAGCATGTGCTCCTGCTGGCCGTACCGGAGTTCATCGGTGGACTTGCCGCCATGCTCGTCAGCGCCGTAGTGACGTGGGCCTTTCAGAAGTGGCGCAGGCGTGACACGCCCGACATCATCGACGACGACATGCCCAGCTGAAGCAAACACGAGGGCCACCGGAGGCCGATGGCTTCCGCGTGATCTTGGGTGACTGGTCGTATGTGTCGCCGCCGGCCTTGGTCCAGTCCGAGCGCGGGCGTCGCCACGGCGCACCGCTCGGTCCCCCATGACGCTTCTCGTCCCCCATAAGCACGGTCTGACCAAGCAGGTCCCCGGGGGGGGGCACGCACAGGATGCGCGACAGCCCGGCAAGCATGTCGATACGCGGGTGAAGAGCTTTCAGTCAGTCCTCTTTCTCTTTCGCCTTCGGCTTGAACGTCATCTGTATGCGGGCAAGCGTCGCTATGGAACCGAGTAGCTTGACCCGCTTACTGAAGCTGCGAAGGTTGACTTTGCTGAAAGTCGGCAGATCCTTGGGGAGTTGCTGCTTCCCGTCGAACGCTATTGCGTAGGTGACGAATTTCGGAGGCATGGCAGATGCCACGCCGACAAATCCGACGTCTATCGACCGCACGGCCTCTACAAAGGCGTTCCTGTACTCAGCGTCTGAGATTATCGTTTGAGCAGACACGAAGCCTTGGGAAAATAGATGGCTTAGCGTCTGGCTTCCCGTGTATTGTTTTACGTGAATCAAGTAACCATCTGAGTGCAGAAGGTCGCAAGCCTCGACCTGATCGCCATCTTCGGCAAAAAGCGGATATCTATCTAGGCATATGAGGTCAGGTCGACGTTCAGTTGCCTTGACGTTATAATGCTTCTCCCAGTTCTTCCGATAGCCCCAATCATCCCACGTGCGCAATTTGAGGATGGATGTGACGTCCTCTATCTGAGCTAGATCTTGGTCTAGCTTTTCAGAGTATTTCTCTGCCAGCGCATACCACTTCCCGAGCGTAAGCAGATAGCGCCTGTCTTGGTCTCCAGCCTCGAATATGAGCCAGTGCCTCAATGGCTTGGCCATGCTCACAGCTTGGCCGTTTGCGTCGCGAGCCTGCACCTTGATATCGGCAAGACTGGAGACGCCATACTTTCCGGGGAATTCGAACAGTGCGCCCCGGAGCGCGTCGAGACTCATAGTGTCGAATACGTGAGACAGGTCGTTTTTGTAAAGGATAAAGTCGTGGATGTTCTCCACCGAAACGTCGTCGGGGGGAGCGACGGAGAGTATGTGTACTTCCAGAGCGCTTACGCCTAGTTCGTCAAGTGGAGCTCCTTGAGGCTTACGGGCCCGCGACTTGAAGAGTTCATCGACGAGCAGTTTCTCTAGATCCTTGACTATTTCACTCTTGACCCGTAGGGGTTCCAGCGAATCAATGAAGGCGAGGTCTTTCGACGCTGATCCTGTTTCAGCGGTTTCGAGCATTTTTTTCAAGGTTTCACGAACCTTCTTCAGATCCGTGTCTAGCTTGAAAGAGACGGAGTCCGTTGCGACAACAGCGCCCAGCTCGGGAAACTCCATTCCCGAGTCAAGCCTACCGACGAGCTTTCGAGTGAACTCGCCATCTAGCTCAACCTCAAAATCGCTGATCGATGAGTTTGCTGGAATCTGAACCCACTGAGATCGAGCGGAGGAATCGATCCTTCGGCTTCCAATGCCACTCATGGCGTTGCTGTCAAATCGGCGAGCGGCAAACTTCAGGCCGAAATTTGCCTCCACCCAGGACCACTCAAGTGTGGAACTTCCGTAGCCGAAACAGAGCGCAAACGTGCGATCTCCTATAGGGAGGAATATGACGAGGCGATTTGAAAAGTTCTGGACCGCCTCCAATTCGGCGAATACGGGAGACAGTAGTTTTGCCCAGGCCGGCGTGTTCGGGGACATGTCTCGCAGGTAAGCGACACAGCCTTCCGGGGCCGATGTCGACTCGGCAAGCTTCGTCATACCGGAGGTGCCGCCCGGCCGGTACTGCGACCTCAGCGCTTGTTCGGGCGACTCAAGGCCTTCCCTCAGCAGGAAGCAGTTGAAACGCAGCGTCGGAACCTTTTCCGGCATGACTCATCACATCCCCCAAGCAGCAGTAAAGGGATTTGTAGCATGGTAAGTCGACCAGGGGAACTAGCTCAACAGGGGCGTATTTTTATACGAACAAGCATTCGCCTGCGGGTGGGTGTCGGAGAGACGGCGGAGGGTGCGACTTCTATCCACCGAGCGGGTGCTATTGACGCTGTGTTTCGTCCGCTGGCAGCAGCCTCCGACCGACGCTTGATCCGACCTGTGATCATCACCGCATGAGCGACCAGGACTTCGCTGCCCTACTAGCGCAGGTGATCCCTGTGATCGTGTTGGCGATCATCGTCGAAGCTCACTACCAGCACGATCTACGGATCAAGCATGGGACGGGGCCGAGCGGTTGGAACGACTTTGATCTCTACTTCCAAATGGTGAACCTCACCATCATGGCCTTCCTGGAAGTTGCCGCCCTGATCACAGCCCGCAGTCAGCGACCGGCAGCTGTGATCAGGTGGGTTGCAGGTCTGCCCGGAGGTATCACTGTCGGGATCTTGGTAGTCGTGATGATGCAAATCTATGTCGAAACCCTGGTGACGGCGTACGAAGGGAAGCTCTGGGCCCCTGCCCGGGTAAAACGAGCCAGCCGGATCGTTCTCTTCCTAGCGATCGCCGCAGGTGTGGGGGGCATCATCGCGGTCACCGTGAGCGACGCAGACCGCCCAAGTACCGCTCCATGTCGAGAGGGGTGTGTGACAGGTCTAGAAGGCGGCGATGCTGGCCCGATCGTGCGGGGAACACGAGGATAGGCGGAACCATGCCGCCAACCGAATAGGCACCGTAGCCCGTCCGCACCAAGGCCTCACCTGGCGAAAAACAGACCTCGCGTCGTCCGTGGCCTATTCGTGGACATCGGGATTCTCAGGAGACGCTAAGAAAGGCCTGACCTGCGGAGGTTCACGAGACACATGGGGCCTCCGGAGCCGTTGCAGTGCTGCGACTTGAAGCGGCCGTTACGGCTTCTCTGGCCGACGACACCGGTAGCGTGGCTGAGGCCGGTTGGGGTGCGGCGAGGCATACGCGTGCGTGGTCGGTCGGCGCACCCGCCGTCGTGGCTGGCTGTCGTCGGCTGGGGTTCAGACCGTCGAAGAGGGGCCGCTTTCTCTGTTCCGGTGCGCCCGGTCTCAGTGGTAGCCGGCATAACGCGGCGGGGAGGGGAGCCGAGTCGTACTCGGGCTCCTCTCCCCGGTTGAGACGGAGGGTTGTCGGCGGCAGGTGTTACTTGCGGCCGCTGTTTCAGAAGCGGGGCGGTTCGCTCACCCCCAGGAGGTGACCGCGGCTGGTTGCTACGCGGAGCACGTCCCGGAGAACCCCGGTCAGTTCCCCGGTCAACCGGCGTAGGTCCTCCGGGTCCGTGTCCTGGTCGTCGAGGGTGTTCGAAGCGTGCTCCAACAGCATCGCTGCCGTGTCGAGCTGCTCCGCTTCGATATTGTCTGCCAGGCGGGACATGTAGCCGCCCTTGTCATCCGTGCTCAGGTAGCAGGGCTTGCCCTCCGGGCCCGACCACGGAAGCAGGCGCAGTTCGTTTTGTGTTGTCACCCTGGCGTCTGCCTCTCGTCGGACGTGTGGTGGGTGGTGAAGACTGCGTCGGCTCGATCCCCTGGGAAGACCAGAAGGGCCGCCTCGACCACTCGGCCGGTGAGGTCGGTCGCGACGCGTGTGATCGCCAGAACTGGCGTGACGGAGTTGGTTCGCAGGGTCAATGACTCGTCCGGCGTCGGTGGGCGGGCGCAGACCGTTTCCCGGACAACGGCCGGCGGAGGGCCGAGTACGGCGAATCTCCTGGCTGCCTCCGGGCACGAAGGTTCGTCGTCGAGCACTCCGGCCAGCGCCAGGTCGCGGGGGATGTAGATGCGGGCCAGTCCGTGCGGTGACTCCCCCTCGTGGCTGACGCAGAAGAACTCCGCGAGTGGGCTGCCCGTCGGAACCCTCAGCAAGGTCGTCAGGTGTCCATCGGCTTGGACCGTGGCGGTGCGGACGGTGACGCGTAGGGCCGCTTCGGCGGCGGTCCACGGGTCCAGCGTCCCCCAGCCGCCGACGTACATGATCCGGCGGAGGGGGCGGCGGACGAAGTTGCCCTTGCCGTGGATCTTCTCGACGAGGCCTTCGCCCTGGAGCACCGAGAGAGCACTCCGCAGCGTCGCTGTGCTGACCCTGTACTGACCCGCCAAGCCGGTTTCGGACGGGAGTCGTTCGCCGGGCTTGAGATGGCCGGTCGTGATCTGGTGCCGGAGGTCGTCGGCGATGTCGTGGTGGCGAGGAGTCACGGACCGGATCACCGCCGCCTCATCATCCGCACGGCAACGAGCCGGGTCCGCGTGTGTATGGTCAGCAACTCGCCTGAGTCGAAGAGGATTTGCTTCGCCCCCTGGGAGAGCTGGAAGAGATCCTGCACCCGGCAGGCTCGGCCACCGAGTTGGATGATGTCGCCGCGCTGCACGGTGGCCGCGGTCACCTCGACGTTGGATGCGAGCGTGCCGCCGGGTACCCGCTCCCTCACTGCTGCACCTCCGAAGGCGTCGTCCGGCCGGGCATCGAATGACACGGGCAGTCGCACGCCTCGTAGACCACCGGGAGGTCGACCGGCGCCGAGGCCGGGGAGGACTCCGCGCAGGCGTGGTGGGTGCCGATCCGGCATGCGGCCGATCGGTAGGGGACGGCCGAGGTGTCCGTAACGCGGGTCTGTCGACGGGGAGGCATCAACGGACTCCCACCAGAGCCGACCACGCGTCGGCCGGCAGATAGGGGGCGACGACCACTTCACGCGTCCTCACACGCTTCTCCCAGGCCAGCACGTACGGGCGGACGAGTGCGATGTCCTCACCCCTGAGCGTTTGCCGGTGGTCCACGCCGTCGGAGGCACGCCAGCGGGCGGCCGTCGTCCCGTCCGGAGAAACGGAGGAGGCGGGAGTAGCCAACGGCCCGGAGGCCGTTAAGGGGCGCCGGTGCCTGCCCCTGGGGAAGTGCCGCTCTCTGGTGAGCGAGACGGCACGGCGGATACGGTTGAGCACGCTGCTCAGCTCCTATCGCTGATGGCCCGGTCCCCCGACATCGCCCGTCGTGGGGACCACTTTGCGTACGACCGCCCAGAGGGTGCGGCCGTTCATGCTGGTGGCGAGGAGGCCGAAGCGGTCGGCTTCCGCCACCACGTCCAGGACCTCCCGCCACGATTCGGTGGAGAGCGCGTCCGGCACCTCCGCTTCCACCGACGTGTGCCGGGGGTGTTCCTCCACTCGCGTGAGCAGCCCGAGGGCGGACAGCCGGGCGGCGAGGGCCGCCGCGCTAACTCCCGAAGCGGGCACAGGGCAGCCTCCGTCACCAGCGATCACCTTGAGTGAAGCTAGTTAACTAGATTAGAGCTAGTGGACTAGATTTTCCATATGCCTGAGCAGCCGCCCTATCTCCGCATCGCCGACGAACTCCGGCGACGGATCGCGGAGCACGTGTGGGAGCCGGGAGACCGCCTGCCCTCCCGCGCCCAGATCGGCGAGGAGTACGGCGTGGGCGAGAACGTGGTCCGCCGGGCTCAGGAGTTGCTGATCTCCCAGGGTGTGTTGGAGGGCCGCGCAGGATCGGGCACGTACGTCGCCGAGCCGCGGCAGCGCGTGCGGGTGGTCCGTTCCTCGGCGCGCGAGCAGCCCAACGGGTCGCCCTTCCGCGCGGACATGAAGGCCGTCGGCAGGCAAGGGGACTGGGAGAGCCGGACCGACGCCAAGGTGCCTGCACCGGCGGAGATCGCCACGCGTCTCGGTATCGCCGACGGTGAGCTGTGCGTCCGTACGACGTACGAGTTCCTCGCCGACGGCAGGCCCGTGCAGTTGTCGACGAGTTGGGAGCCGTACGACCTCACCGCCGGCACTCTCGTCGTGCTCCCTGAGGGAGGCCCGCACGCTGGAGCGGGCGTTGTGAACCGGATGGCCGCGATCGGCATCACCGTCAGCCATGCCGTGGAGCAGCCGGAGCCGCGGCAGGCGACCGCCGAGGAGGCGTCGCTACTGGGTATCCAGAAGGCCGCGCTCGTCACGCACATCCGGCGGACGTACTACAGCGACGAGGGGCGGCCCGTGGAGACGGCGGACATCGTGGTGCCCGCGGCTCACTGCGAGATCGTCTACGAGATCCCGATCAACCGGTAGCCCCGCTTGGAGTTCGCCCTATGGCCGAGAGCGCCGCGTCCTGTCCCGAATGCAGCCAGCCCATGAAGTCCAGCGGTCTCTTGCTGTCCAGGCGGGACGAAGACGGTCGGAGGACCTGCCGGTCTCTGTGGCGGTGCCCCGATCGGCACACCTGGTGGCGGTGGGCGGACCGGCCGGAGGAACCGTTGGAGGTCTGCCCGGTTCCGGAGCTGTTTCGGTGACATCCAACGTTGACATCAACGAGGCCGGACGGCGGCACACAGCAGCACCCCCACGCGACCGCCGGACCAGCCGACGACGACCCCAGGCGCGGGCGTGGATCGAACTCCTAAAGCGGGTGTCGCAGGTTCGAATCCTGCCGGGGGCACAGGGAAAGGGCCAGCTCAGGAGGGTTTCCTCCCAGGCTGGCCCTTCGTCTTGTTCGGGTTCGTGCCACACGCGTGCCACTAGAGTCCACGCGGAGTCCACATCCCCTAGTCGGGGGTTGCCTCTCCCCCGCCCTCGCGGATCATGGCTGCGAGCCGATCGGCGATGGCCCGGTCACGGTCGCTGGTCATGTGCTGATAGATCAGCGCGGCGCGCAAGCTGCTGGGGCCCATGCGGGTCATCAGCTCACGGGTGCTGGCACCGGCGGTCGAGGCCAGGATGTTGCCGGTGTGGCGAAGGTCGTGAAAGTGGAGTGCCGACGTGACGGATGCCGCACCGTCGTTTGCCCCGCCGAGTGCCAACGCCGTGTCATCTCCCAAGGTCTCACCGCCGCGCTTCAGTCGGCGCGGCTTGCTCTGGACGACGGCATGGCAGCGTGGCTGAGGCCGGTGGAGGTGCAGCGAGGCACACGCGTGCGTGGTCGGTCGGCGCACCCGCCGTCGTGGCTGACTGTCGTCGGCTGGGGCTCGTGCCCCAGCCGTGCCAGATGCAGGGGTCAGCCACGGTCAACAGCGGATGCGTGGGGTTGAGTTGGCAGCCACCGCATCAGGTATCGAAGCCGCAGGTCAGTAGCAGGACACCCCAGCCTCTCTTCCTCCTGCCCCGTCACCGGCGGTGAACAGGCTGATGCCGGCCAGTCCTACTGCCAGTCCGGCATGCCGAACACCGTCCACCTCCACCATGAACGCCCACCCGGTGATGTCCCGCGACAGCCGCACGCCGTTCGCCTCGCGCCAACCGGTCATCAACGGGTTCAACCATGGCACGGCCCTGGTCATACCCGCTCGCTCCCCGTAAGGCGACCGAGGCGGTCCACCGCGCGGGCGGCGCCGAACTGGCCGCACTTCTGCCGCCCATCGACGGCGCGGGCACCTGAGAGGACCTCGTTCACGCCGGGTAAGGGGCGGCCTTGCGCGCTGAGTGGAGGGCGGCGGCCCACCAGGCCAACTGGTCGAGCAGCGTCTTGGCGTAGCCAGGGGCCTGTGGGTCGAGGGGACGGCCGTCCTGCCACGCCGTGAAGTAGTTCGGAAAGGCCAGTCCGTCGCGGATCGTGACGGCGTGCAACTCGGTCAGGACGTTCTCCAGGTGCAGCACCGCGTGCCGACCGCCCGCAGCGCCGCCGTAGCTGACGAAGGCGACGGGTTTGGCCGTCCACTGGGTGAAGTGCCAGTCGATGGCCGCCTTCAGCGACGCGGGATAGCTGTGGTTGTACTCCGGCGTGACCACGACGAACGCGTCGGCGTCCTCCAGAGCCGAGGTCAGCGCCGCCATTCCGGCCGGGCGGGGGTAGTCGTCGCCGGCGTGCTTCGGCGACGCCGCAGGCAGCGCCAGCGGGATGTCGATCTCGGCCAGGTCGACGACTTCTACCGCGAATCCACCGTGCAGGCCCGCCTGTTCGGCGACCCATGAGGCCACCACGGGGCCGAACCGGCCCTCCCGGACGCTTCCGACGATGATCGCCAGTTTGTGCTCGTTCTTCTCCATGCCCACCACGATCAGGCCGCGCCGTGGGCCCCAGCCAGACCGTGTTCAGGCTGGCCCCCGCAGGGCCAGTCTGAGCGTTCCGCGATCAGCGGGCAGCACCCTATGCTCCCCACATGGGCACGCCGTTAGGGGACTTCATCCGGGCCAAGCGCGACAGCATCCAGCCGGAATCGCTGGGGCTGCCGGTTCACGGCCGCCGTCGGTCACCGGGTCTACGGCGGCTGGATCTCGCCGCGCGGTCCGGCATCAGCGTCGAATACCTGACCCGCATAGAGCAGGGCCGTGACCGCAATCCGTCGGTGGCGGTCGTGAACGCGCTGGCCGACGCGCTCAGCCTCGACCCCGCCGAACGCGACCACCTGCGCTACCTCGCGAAGATCACTGGTGGCGAGTGTTCCGTTCACACCCGGCCCGCACCGCCCCGCCGCGATGTGCGTCCGACGGTCCTGGAGACCCTCCGCCTCCTTGAACCGGGCATCGCCGTGGTGACCAACCGGCTGGGCGACATCCTCGCCCACACCAGCGGCTACGAGTCGGTGATGAGCGGAACCGGGCTGCTCGCCGCCGACGCCCCGAACCTCACCCGCTACCTTTTCACCGACTCCCGCGCCCGAACGTTCTTCGTGGACTGGGAGGACGTCGCGGACGAGCAGGTCTTCGACCTGTGGCTCGCGCCGTCCGTCGAGAACTCCGAGTGGTTCACCGCGGAGCTCGCCCCCACCGCCGGCCCCGATTTCACGCGCCGCCTGAACGGTCATGTGGTTCCGCGACGTGGGGCTCTCCGCCTCAACCACCCCTCCGGATGCGAGCTTCGGCTGCTGCGCGAGACGCTCGAACTCTCCTCTGACGCCCAGCAACTGGTCGTCCTCCTTCCGGCGGACGAAGTCACGGCCCAGGCCGTCGACCGACTCCACCGCCGGTCTCCCGTCCGGCTCCGTGCCATCTCCTGACCCTCCTGACCCACCCTCGCCAGGGCCCTTTTCTCTGATCGCTTGCTCGGGGGCCCGGGGTTGTGTAGACAGGCGGCATGTCACGAGAGGCACGAAGGCTGGTCGCCTTGGGCGGGGTCGCGTCGGTACTGGGTCTTGCGTGCGTGGCAGGCCGGTGGTGGGTGGGCGAGTCCTGGGCCACCGTGATCACCATGTGCTGCTTCGAGGTGCTGATCCTGCTGGCTGTCGTGGGGACGCAGCGACTGCGGCGGAAGAAGCCGTAAGGCTACTCGGGTCCGACGCGCTGCGACAGCACAGGCAGGCGGGCGGACAGGCAGTGCGGGCAGGCGGGCCTACGGGGGGCCTCGCCCCCACCAAGGGTTCGCCGACGCCGCGGGCGCCGCCTCACCCGCCGCGGGTGAGAACGGACGGCCGCAGCCCGGACGGCCGGCCACCGGCGGCCGTAGACCGGACGGCCGGCCACCGGCGGCCGTAGACCGGACGGCCGGCAGTCGGCGGCCGTAGGCCGGACGGCCGGCAGTCGGCGGTCCGCAGTCGGCAGTCGGCAGTCGGCAGTCGGCAGTCGGCAGTCGGCAGTCGGCTACCGCGATGCGATCGGCGGACGGGGCGCCCTGGCCGCCCCAGGCACGTGGAGTTCGCCGAGGAACTCGGACTCGGCAGGGCTGCTGTGCCGCAGGCGGGGTACCCGTCCCCGCATGCTGGCTCTCGTGTACCGGTCCTATGACGCGGCGACGACCGTCTGGGCGTTCGTGCTGTCGCTGCTGGTCGTGCTGATCGCGGGCTGGTACGTGCAGCGCCGCAGGTAGCCGCAGGTAGCCGCAGGTAGCCGCAGGCCGCAGGTGAGTTCCCCCCGTGGTCTGCGGTGCGACGGCGGGCGCGCCGCCCGCGCTGGGCCCTGTCGTCCCGCCGCTACTTGAGCTGCGCGTCGGTGTAGTAGCCGCCCGCGACCAGGACGTACTCGTAGTTGCTCTTGTCGACGCTCGTGGGCTGGAGCAGGTGGGCCGGGACGGCCTTGACGCCGTTCTTGTAGGACCGCCGGTTGTTCACCTTCGGGGTCTTGTCTTTGAGTATGTCGTCGGCCATGTCCGCTGCCACCGCGGCGAGTTCGCGGACGTCCTTGTAGACGGTCTGCGTCTGTTGGCCCGCGATGATCGACTTGACCGAGGCCAGTTCCGCGTCCTGGCCGGTGATGACCGGCAGCGGCTTGCTGCCGGAGCCGTAACCGTCGGCCTTCAGCGCCGACAGGACGCCGATGGAGATGCCGTCGTACGGCGACAGGACGGCGTCCACCTTCCTGTTCGCGTACGACTGGGACAGCAGGACCTTCATGCGCCGCTGCGCGGTGGGTCCGTCCCAGCGCAGGGTGGTGACCTCGTCGAGCGCGGTCTGGCCGGACCGGACGACCAACTGCCCGCTGTCCACGTACTGCTGCAGCAGGTGCATCGAGCCGTCGAAGAAGAACTTGGTGTTGTTGTCGTCAGGGGAGCCGGCGAACAGTTCGATGTTGAAGGGGCCCTTGCCCTTCTCCAGGCCCAGCTTGTCGATGATGTAGAGGGCCTGGAGCCGGCCGACCTGCTCGTTGTCGAAGGAGACGTAGTAGTCGACGTTCTGGGTGCCGAGGATGAGCCGGTCGTAGGAGATCACCGGGATCTTCGCCTCGGCGGCCTGCTGGAGGACGCCGTTCAGCGACTTGTTGTCGATGGCGGCGATGATCAGGGCGTCGACGCCCTCCTGGACCAGCTTCTCGATCTGGGCGACCTGGGTCTTCGGGTTGTCCTGGCCGTAGACCAGCTTGGTGTCGTACCCCTTGGCCTTCAGGTCGTCGACGACGCTCTTGCCGTCCGTGAGCCAGCGCTGGGAGGCCTGGGTCGGCATGGCGATGCCGATGGTGCCCTCACCCGAGTGGGCCTTGGCGCCGCCCGCCGTAGTCTCTCCGCAGGCGGACAGGGTGAGAGCCAGGGAGACGGCCCCCGCGAGGGTGGCGAGGGCGGCTCTTCGGTTGCGCATGGTCATCGTTCCTTGTTCTTCTCGTCGTTGAGAGGAGGGCGGCGCGCCGGGCGGCGGCAGGAGGAAGGCGTGGACGCCCGGGGGCGACGCCCGGGGCAGGGGACGGCGGATCGCGATGGCGGGGCAGCAGGCGGTCGGACGTGCTGTGCCGGCGTTCCCGGGCGGGTCCGGGCCGGCTGCTCGGGGGGTGCGCACGGATGGGTGCTCGGCGCCCTGGACAGGCCGGACTTCGGGTGGGCGAAGAGGCGCGCCCCGGCGGATCCGCCCGGCGGCCTCGGAGACGTGCACGGGGCTGCCGAGGTCGTCGGCGGCTCTGGCGTGCACATGCTTCGAACCGGCGGTTCGGCGACGCGCGCCTGCGCGGACGCCCGCCTGCGCGAAGACCTCGGCGCTCAGGGGCCCTGGGGCCGCGGGGATCGGCGGTCGGCGCGCCGGTGTGGCTCTGCAGCCGGGTCTCGCCGGCTCTCGTTCTCGTGTCCGCACGGCCGGCGCGCGTCGGTAAGCAGGCCGGACTGCGCCACGGCGCTCCGACCACGCGGGTGCTGATTCCGTTGGCGCGCAAGGCACTTGCCCTTCAACCGTTCGAAATACCGTCACATGGTCGGCATGCTGGCGTGACAGTAAGAGGGGTTGCGCATGGTGTCAACGGGACGAACGACAACAGTTCGAAAAACCGTTGGAGGAACCATTCGCGGAACGGTCCACGAAAGGGCGCCGTGGTGTCGCGCAACGTCGTACGACACGACACGGAAAGGATTCGAAACATTCGGAATTCTTGATCGGACAAAAGGATCTTCCTTTCCGGGGATTGTTCGCCATTTCAACACGGCCGACTACCTCCACCTATCTGAACTGCGATGATGCGCCCTCAGAAGATGTCTACCCCTTTCCGAATGTTTCGAAATGATTGCCGAAACTCTTGACACCTGGCAGGGGCATACCAAAACTGTCGGTCAATCCGAGGGGCCGTCTCCGTCTGTCGGTCGCAGTCGGCCGCGGTCGGTCGCGCCGGCCCCACAGGGACAAGGAGGAAGCACGTACATGAACGCACCCGCACGTTTCAGACTGTTCCTCAGCTGTGTCTGCACCACGATCCTGGTCGCCGTCGCCGCGGTGACGTCGCCCGGCGCCGCGTACGCCGACACCGTCGTCACCACGAACCAGACCGGCACCAACAACGGTTACTACTACTCGTTCTGGACGGACTCGCCCGGCACGGTGTCCATGAACCTGGGATCCGGGGGCAGTTACGGCACGTCCTGGAGGAACACCGGCAACTTCGTCGCCGGCAAGGGCTGGAGCAACGGCGGCCGCAGGAGCGTGACCTACTCGGGCTCCTTCAACCCGTCCGGCAACGCCTATCTGTCCCTCTACGGTTGGACGTCGAACCCGCTGGTGGAGTACTACATCGTCGACAACTGGGGCACCTTCCGGCCCACGGGAACGTACAAGGGGACCGTCACCACCGACGGCGGCACGTACGACATCTACAAGACGACGCGGTACAACGCCCCCTCCGTCGAGGGCAACAAGACCTTCGACCAGTACTGGAGCGTGCGGCAGTCGAAGCGGACGGGCGGCACCATCACCACCGGCAACCACTTCGACGCCTGGGCCCGGGCCGGCATGCCGCTCGGCAGCTTCAACTACTACATGATCCTCGCCACCGAGGGCTACCAGAGCAGCGGCAGCTCCAACATCACGGTGAGTGACACCGGTTCGGGTGGTGGCGGCGGGGGCGGTGGCGGTGGGGGCGCGTGCTCCGCGACGCTCTCCGCCGGGCAGCAGTGGAGCGACCGGTACAACCTCAACGTCGCCGTCACCGGTTCCAGCGACTGGACCGTCACCATGAACGTCCCCTCCCCCGCCAAAGTCCTCTCCACCTGGAACATCACCGCCAGTTACCCCAGCGCCCAGGTGCTGACCGCCAAACCCAACGGCAGCGGCAACACCTTCGGCGTCACCATCCAGCACAACGGCAACTGGACCTGGCCCACCGTCTCCTGCGCCACGGGCTGACCGTCCGGTCCCGGCAACGGCGTCACGGCGGAACGGTTCGGGCGGTCATCCGTCCGGGCCGTTCCGCCGGAACGCCCGCTCCGCCCGCGGCTCCAGCACCCGACGGAAGGCCCATCGCACGGGTGGCGTGCACAGCAGGGCCGCGGTGAGGCGGCGACGAGGGTGACCGTGAGGGCGCCGACGGGCCGGTGGACCCAGTCGCGGCCGTAGTGGCCGTAGTGGCCGCACCGAGCGCGGTCGGCGCGGCAGGCGGCTCGGCGGACGGCTCGGCGGACGGCTCGGCGGGCGGTTAGGGGGACGGCTCGGCGGGCGGATCGGCCTGGGGTCGGGCGGGGCGCGGCGCCTCGGGTGCGGCGGGCGAGGGGGCGTCGTCGTCGGGGCGCCACCCGAGAAGGTCGCGCAGCAGCCGTTCGTCGTCGGGGCCGAGGCCGGAGACGAAACTGGCGAGCACCGCCTCACGGTCGTGCTCGGCGTCCAGGACCCTGCGCATCCGATGAGCGGCCAGGCCCGCCTCGTCCGAGGCGGGCAGCCAGACGAAGGAGCGGCCGCTGCGCTCGCGGGTGACCGCGCCCTTGGCGAGCAGCCGGGTCAGGATCGTGATCACCGTGGTGTAGGCGAGGCCGCCGTCCAGGCGCTCCCGCACCCATCCGGCCGTCGCCGGTCCGTCCGCCTCCCGCAGTGCGGACAGGACCGACGCCTCCAGCTCGCCCTGGGCCCGCCGCGGGTGACGCCGTCGGTGATCCGTCACGCCCAGTCTCCTTGCTTCGCCTTCTTCGCCTTCTTCGCCTTCTTCGCCGCGGCCCGTCCTCGGGTCGGACGTCGTGAGAACACCGGCCGTCGGCCCGGACCTCCGCCGGGGCACCTTCTCTACAGCATTGTAGAAGCATTCGTCCGAAGCATTCGTCCGAAGCATTCGTGCGGGCCGCCGACCGACCGCCGGCCGACCGCCGGCCGTCCGGCCCCCGCCTGCGAGGCGCGGGCGGCGGGTGTCCGGTGGGGCAGGGACGTCGCCTGGCGGCGACGGTTCATGAGGGAGTGTCGGCGAGGGCGGCCGGGTCCGGGCGCGCCGCGGGGCGGCGGGCGGCGGACCACAACGCCAGCGTCACCGCGATCGACAGGGCCGCCATCGCGGTCATCGCCGTCGCCGGTGAGGTGAGCTGGGCCGCCCCGCCCGCCAGGGCCGCGCTCACGCCCTGCAGGGTGAGCATGCCGGCCGAGTGCAACCCGAGGGCGTGACCGCTGAGTTCCGGCGGGGTGAGGGCCATCAGCCGCTCCTGCTGCACCAGGCTCGCGCCGAAGCCGACGGAGGCGAGGGCGACGCAGGCCGCGGCGAGCGGGACGGCCGGGTGCACGGCGAACAGGGTGTACGGGGCGGCCAGGAGCAGCAGCAGCGGGGTGGCCAGGCGGGGGCGCAGCTTCGGCGGGAGGAGACGGCCCACGAGCACGTCCCCGGCCAGCATGCCCAGGGCCGCGCACGCGAACAGCGTGCCCGCCGCCCCGGGGTCGTAGGGCACGAAGAGGGCCTCGCAGCCGACGACCAGACCGTTGGGCAGCCACAGCCCCAGATAGGTCAGGCGGCGGGGGCGGGAGGACCACAGGACGGCGTTGGCCCGCCGGGTCGCCGCGGCCGACAGCCGGCCGGCGGCCCGCGGCGGACGGGCGGTCAGCCCGAGGCGGGCGACGACGGCGGAGACCGCGTACAGCAGGGCGGCGATCAGGAGGACGGGGCGCGGGCCGAGGATGGTCACGAGCACGCCGCCGGTGGCGTAGCCGGTGATCTGCATCAGCCCGCTCATCATGTTGAACAGCGAACGCCCGGGCAGATAGCCGCCCTGGGCGCCACCGAGGATCTCGTTCAGCAGCCCCCAGCGGACCCCGCCGCCGAGGGAGGCGACCAGACCCTGGACGAGGACGACGGCGAAGACGCCCCACGTGGGCAGCCCCGGCAGCGCCATGACGGCCGCCGCCCCGGCGAACGCCAGGGAGAGGCCGGGCAGCGCCGACCGGGGAGGCAGCCGGTCGGCCCCCGAGAGGAGGACGGTCGCGCCGAGCACCTGCGCGAGCGACGGCCCGAACATGCTCACCGCCGACAGCAGCGGCGAGCCGGTGGCCCGGTAGACGAGGGTGCCCAGGGCGAGCCCGCTCAGCGTCTGGGCGGCGGTCTGCGCGGCGGAGGACAGGAAGAGGGGGGTGAACTCGGGGACGCGGAAGAGCTGGCGGTAGGAGAGGCCGGTCATGGGCGGAGTGTGGGGCGGGCGCGGGCGGGTCCGTTAGTGTTTCGCCGGCCCGCGAAACGTCGCGAGCCGTGGGGACGGCCTCGGGGGTGCGCGGGCATGGGCTGGTGGCAGGTGAACGCCGACACCCTGGCCCGCAGCCGGTTCGTGCTCTCGCCGCTCGCCGAGACCTTCGCGAGCCTGAAGCTGCTGCACAGCGGGACCGCCACACACCCCGGTGAGCGGGACTGGCTGCGCGCCCACCTTCCGGGCTACCGGGCGGCGCTGGCGGCCGACCCGGTGACCGCGCTGCTCGTGTCGGCCGGACTCGGCAGGAGCTGGATCGCCGACTTCCTGACGCCGACGCCCAGGGACGGCGAGAGCTTCGCGGAGGGCGTGGCCCGGGTGCGGGCGGCGGACCCGGCGGCCGCCCGGGACCATCTGCGGACGTCCCTGGCCGCCCCGCTGCCCGCCGCCCTGGACCGGGACGATCTGCCCGAGCGGGCGGCCGCGCTGCTGGAGCACGTGTGGGAGACGGACGTGCGACCGTACTGGGAACGGCGCCGGCGCGTCCTGGAGGCCGACGTCGTGGCGCGGACCGCGCTGGTCGGCCGGGGCGGCTGGGCCGCCGTGGTCGACTCGCTGCGGCCGGGCACGCGCTGGCTCGGCGAGAGCCGCTTCCAGGTCAACCTGCACGAATACCCGCCCCGTGAGATCTCCGGCGCGGAGCTGCTGTTCGTGCCCGTCACCCCGAAGGCCGGCTGGGTGGCGTGGGAGGGGCGCGAGCGGTACGCCGTGGTCTACCCGTGCTCCGGCGCGCTCGCCGAGGACCACCGGGACCGCGCCCGGGCCGTCCCGGCGGCGCTGGGCGCGCTCGTGGGCCCCGCCCGGGCGACGGTGCTGGTGCTCCTCGCCGCGCCCCTGAGCACCACCCAGCTGGTGGCCCTGACCGGCCAGGGCCTGGGCTCGGTCGGCCGCCACCTACGGGTCCTCCTCGACGCGGGCCTGGTGGAACGCCGCCGCGCGGGCCGCTCGGTGCTGTACTCCCGGACCCCGGCCGGCGAGTCCCTGGCCGAGGCGGCGGGCGGACGCCCCTGACCGGCCCGGGCCGCGTGAGCGGCATCCGCGACCGGGCGGCGTAACCGGCGTCCGCGACCGAGCGGCGAGTCCCTGGCCGAGGCGGCGGGCGGACGCCCCTGACCGGCCCAGGCCGCGCGACCGGCGTCCCCGACCGGCCCGCGTGACCGGCATCCGCGACCGGGCCGCGTGAGCGGCATCCGCGACCGGGCGGCGTGAGCGGCATCCGCGATCTGCACCCATGGTCCGCGGCCGTGACGGCAACCGGGGGCCGGGGGCCGGACAAGGCCGGGTCGGGCGGCGGGGCTAGCATCCGGGGCATGACTACTGATGCCGGCGCCTCTCCCCTCGACGTACCGATCGACGCCCTCAAGGGCGGTTCCGCGGACCTCTCGCAGTACGCGGGCAAGGCCGTGCTCGTGGTGAACGTGGCCTCCAAGTGCGGCCTCACCCCGCAGTACACGGGCCTGGAGCGGCTCCAGGAGCGGTACGCCGACCAGGGCTTCACCGTGCTGGGCGTGCCCTGCAACCAGTTCCTCGGGCAGGAGCCCGGCAGCGCCGAGGAGATCGCCGAGTTCTGCTCCGCGACCTACGGCGTGAGCTTCCCGCTCACCGAGAAGGTCGAGGTCAACGGCGACGACCGGCACCCGCTGTACCAGCGGCTCGTCGGTTTCGCGGACGCCGAGGGCCACGAGGGAGACATCCGCTGGAACTTCGAGAAGTTCCTGATCGGCCGGGACGGCTCCGTCGTCGCCCGCTTCTCCCCGCAGACCGAGCCCGAGGCCGCCGAGGTCGTCGCCGCCATCGAGGGCCAGCTGGGCTGACCGCCGCCCTCCCGTCCCGCGGTCTCCGGCTCGACCCCGCCCCGGAACGCGGCCGGGCCCTCTCGGCTAGGACGGCGATCTGGACGAGAGGGCCCTTGGGCGGTTCCTGTGCAGTTGTGTCGACGGCCGGCGGCCGGGGACGGAGGAGGGAAGTCCTCCGCCCTATGCCTTGACCGATGCCACGAAGTCGCTCCACGCGGCGGCGGGGAAGACCAGGTTCGGACCGTCCTGGACCTTGGAGTCCCGGACGAGAAGGGCCTGGACGGCCGGCGACTTGACCTCGACGCACGCACCGTTGCCCGTGGAGTACGAGGACTTGGTCCACGAGTGCGCGCTGCCCTGACGAATTGCCATGTTTTTGCTCCGGAGTGCAGTTGTTGAGTTGCTGTCCTCGCACCACGGACCCCCACTGCGGTCCCGCGGCACGTTCACGCCAACCTTGTTGCTCGATGGCGTGATCGACGCTACTCGCCAACATCGACTGGCGAAGCGACTATTCACTCGACCGGATGACATATACCAATGGAAACTTCCATGTTTCCCAGGAGGGCGCGTATCATGCGGCGCCTTCCGCCCAAACGTCCGTGATGTCGAACATCATCCCTGCTCAACTGCCTTACCGCACATATCCCTTGGCGATATCGGCGATGAACTGACGGGACTGGTCCACGTTCAGCGCCTGGGCGCGCAGATGCTCGTACATCACGCTGTACTTCTGCACGTCGTTCGGCTTCTCCAGATAGAGGTCGCTGGTGACGCCCTCGATGTAGACGACGCTGGAGTCGGCGGTGTCGGGGAACTCGAGGATCGCGTACTGGCCGTTCAGACCGGGGTGCGCGCCCATGTCGAAGGGGATCACCTGCACCGTGACGTGCGGCAGCTGGGACTGCTCCACGAGGTGCTCCAGCTGCTCCCGCATCAGTTCACGGCTGCCGACCACCCTTCTGAGCGCCGACTCGTCCATCACGCTCCACAGCCGCAGGGGGTTCTCCCCGGAGGAGACACGTTCCTGCCGACGCATGCGCACCTGCACGCGCTTCTCGATCTCCGTGTGCGCGGTCTCCGGCAGCGCGCCCGAGATCAGCGCCTCCGCGTACTGACGGGTCTGGAGCAGCCCGGGCACGACCTGCGGGTCGTACACGCGCAGGCTCGCCGCATCCGTCTCCAGACCGATGTAGACGCTGTAGGGGACGTCGCCGAAGGCGTGCCACCAGCCCTGCTGACGCGAGTCCTTGGCCATCTCCATCAGCGAGTCGACCATCCGCTGGTCCTCGACCTCGTACACCCCGCACAGGTCGCGGACGTCGCGCTGGCTGATGCTGCGCCGGCCGTTCTCCAGCCGGCTGATCTTCGACTGGGACACCAGCAGGCGCTCGGCGACCTCTTCGGCCGTCATGCCCTTGAGCTCACGGAGCCGGCGCAGCTCCTGGCCCAACCGGCGTCGCCTGACAGTGGGATTGACATTGGACGCCACGGGACGTGCACCTCCGGCTGCGTGTCTGTAACTGACACTTTGCGTATCTGCTGTTGAGCAGACTGCCACCAAGGTGCTTTCTACCGCTGGAAAACGGTGGTTATGCGGCCGGTACACGCCAGTTCGGATCAGCACTCTCACCGGCTCCGACACGCGTCCGCGCGGGGCGGTGCGATGCACCGCCC